>CAJAXU010000278.1 GCA_903948045.1 uncultured beta proteobacterium
ACGCCACAGTCCCGCAGGATCTGGGCGCCAATGCCATAGCTGCGCAGGTCCATGCGGCCCCGCTCAGGCCCATGGCTGGCGCGCGCCGTGCCCTCAAACTGCGCCAGCAGCTGGGCCGCGCTTTCACCACAGTTGAGCAGCACCGCCACGCCCCGGCCCTCGGCGGCAATGCGCGACAGGCTGGCGTCCAGGCTCCAGGAGTGCATGGCGCGGTTCATTTCCAAGGCGTCCAACACCGACATCGGTTCGTGCACGCGGGCCAGCACCGTCTCGTCTGGCGCCCATTCGCCCTTGACTAGCGCCAGGTGCACACCCTGCGCTGGCTTGTCGCGAAAGGCATGCACGGTGAATTCGCCAGAGGCGGTGTTGATCACGCGCGAGCCCACCCGCTCCACCAGCGATTCGACCCGGCTGCGGTGTTCGATCAGATCGGCAATGGTGCCGATCTTCAGACCGTGTTCGGCGGCAAACAGCTGCAGGTCGGGCAAGCGCGCCATGGTGCCGTCATCGTTCATGATCTCGCAGATCATCGAGGCCGGCATGCAGCCGGCCATGGCGGCGAGGTCACAGCCGGCTTCGGTGTGGCCGGCGCGCATCAGCACGCCGCCATCCACCGCCTGCAGCGGAAAAATGTGACCGGGCTGGACCAGGTCATCAGGCTGCGCATGCGGTGCCACCGCCGCCAGCACGGTGCAGGCGCGGTCGGCGGCTGAGATGCCGGTGCTGACCCCTTCGGCGGCCTCGATCGAGACCGTGAAGGCGGTGCCTTTCTTGTCGCCATTGCGCAGCGCCATCGGCGGCAGCTGCAGGCGTTCGCAGCGCTCACGGGTGAGCGTCAGGCAGATCAGGCCACGGCCGAACCGGGCCATGAAATTGACGGCCTCGGCCGTGACATGTTCGGCCGCGATCAGCAGGTCGCCTTCGTTCTCGCGGTCCTCGTCATCGACCATGATCACCATGCGTCCGGCGCGCAGGTCAGCGACGATGTCCTCAATCGGGGAAATGGCCACGGGTGCGGTAGCAGTCATGCAAAGTCTTTCACAAAGAGAGGGAGGGGAGGGCGGCCTCAGCCTGCGATCGGCGTGGCCGGCGCCACGGGCGCGCTCAGCATGCGTTCCACGTAGCGCGCGATCAGGTCGATCTCAAGGTTGACACGGGCGCCCGCGTGCAGGCTGCCCAATGCGGTATGGGTCACGGTGTGGGGAATCAAATTCATGCTCATTTCGCAGCCCGCCGCCTGGTCCGCGATGCGGTTGACCGTGAGGCTCACCCCGTTGATGGTGATGGAGCCCTTGTAGGCCAAGTAGCGTCCCAGCGTGCTTGGCGCCAGCACCCGCAACTCCCAAGACTCGCCGACCTGGGCAAAGTGCGTCACCTGACCAATCCCGTCAACATGGCCCGACACCAGGTGGCCACCCAGCCGGTCGTTGGCGCGCAGGGCTTTTTCGAGGTTGATCGGGCCGGTGTCCGCCAGGCCGGCAGTTTTGTCCAGTGATTCGGCAGACACCTCGACCGTGAAGCGGTGTTGCGCCGGGTCAAGCTGGGTGGCGGTCATGCAGGCGCCATTGAGCGCAATGCTGTCGCCCAAGCCGACATCGTCGAGGTAGCCTGCGGGCGTTTCGATGCTCAGGCGTTTGCCATGGGTGGAAGAGCTGCCTAGGGCGTGCACGGCGACGATGCGCCCCACGCCGGTGATGATTCCGGTAAACATGCGCTATTTTCGCAGGGAAATGGGCCTGTTCGGCTGAAGCCTAAAAATTGCCCCGTCCCTGCACGCGCGCCAGCAGCCGCAGATCGGGCCCGATGCGGTCA
>CAJAXU010000279.1 GCA_903948045.1 uncultured beta proteobacterium
ATTTCCTGAACGATCCCAGGCGCGCCGCCCTCAAAAAGGAGTGGCTCGACATCCTGTGTGCGAACGACCCCGTGGCCTGCTGCCGTGCCGCCGCGCCGATCCTGCGCCGCCGCGACATCCGCTACCTGCTGCCGTATGTCCAGTGCCCAACCCTCGTCACCACTGGCGAGCACGACGGCGCGAACGGCCCGAAGCGGGCGCAGATGAGTCACGATGGCATAGCGCACTCGGCGCTCGACATCATTCCCCGTGCCGGCCACACGGCGACGATCGAAGAGCCCGTCCTGTTGAATGCCATGCTGCTCAAGTTCCTGGACGCGCAGGCCTGAGGGCGGCACCCGGGAACCGGCGCTGGCCAGAGGAAGAACTGTCCTGCACCCCGCGGCACCATGCCAGACGTGATGGCGTCGGGGATCGATGCCCGGCACAGTCCGAACGGGCTTGCAGGAAAATATTTCCCACACTATAATTTTACTCGTGAATAAATTTTCTTTCATCTCATCAATTTAATGATGAAGCAGAAAAGCAGCCCCTGTGGCATCGACTGGGACAAGTTGGATGCCGTGGCCACTGCCTATCTGGTGCGCAGCGGCGCCGTGCCGACGAGCGACGTACTCGAGTCGGCATTGCAGCGCATTTCGGAACGTAATCCGGCGCTCAATGCGGTGATCGACCGCTTTGACGCCCACGCCCGCAAGCAACTCGAATCCGGCCCGCCCATGGGTCTGATGGCCGGCGTGCCCTTCCTGCTCAAAGACACTATCGAATATCCCGGCTTTCGCCATACCGCAGGATCGCGCTGGTTCGCGCAGCGCATGGGGCTTTCCGAGCCGGGGTGGGTCGCCGCCATGCGGGCTCAGGGTGCGGTCTTCATCGGCAAGACCAACACGCCTGAATTCGGGCTGATGGATATCACGGAGCCCATGGCGCATGGTCCGACCTTGAACCCCTGGAACGCGGCCATCACGGTCGGCGGGTCCAGCGGCGGCGCAGCGGCGGCAGTGGCGGCCGGCATCGTACCTATTGCCCACGGCAGCGACGGGGGCGGCTCGATTCGCTTTCCAGCATCTTGCTGCGGCTTGTTCGGCTTCAAACCCACCTGCGGCGTCACCGCCGCGCCGTATGCATCGTTCGATCCACGCATCCAGGGTGGCGCCGTCCAACATGCGCTTACGCGCAGTGTGCGCGACAGTGCATTGGCCTTTGCCATTACCACCGCCGCTCAAGCCCGTGAGCCAGGCAGCGAACTTAGGCGCTGGGTGCGCGAACCGCTGTCACGGCGCCTCAAGATCGCGGTGATTGACACGCCCATGCACGGCGGCGCCCTGGCGGCCTCCCAACATGATGCGCTTGTCGATGCGATGGCGTTGCTGGAAGCGCTGGGTCACACCGTGGTGAGTACACGCTGGCCCTTTGATTCGCAGCGCCATCATGCCGCCTTCTTTGATAGCTGGGCCTATGGGACCTACCAATTCGCACGCACTTTGCCCCCCCAGGACTACAAGAACTTCCTAGGCGTGGTCGAGCCTTTCACACGTGGCCTTGTGACGCAGGGAGAAGGGCTATCGTCCGAGCGCGTTGAAGCGTTGGTTCAGGATGCGCTTGCGCTGAAGGCGGCGATGGATACCTTCCACCATGGCTTTGATGCGCTTCTGACGCCGATTTCAGCAGTGCACCCCTTGGCACTGGGCCATCACAACCCGATGCAGGATTACGGCACCGTCATGGAGCGAGTCTCGCGCAACGTTGCCTTTACCTACGTGCAAAACGTCTCCGGACAACCGGCGATGTCAGTGCCACTTTACTGGACCGATGCCGGATTGCCCCTGGGCATCCATCTGGCCGCCGCCGCCGGCCAGGACGAACTGCTGTTTCGCCTGGCTTACGAGTTGGAACAGGCCCGTCCGTGGCAGCACCGTTGGCCACCCATACCTCAGGAGAAGCCGTGAGCCCACTGACACGCCACATCGCGCTGGTCGCCTATCCGCAATTCACGGCACTGGATCTGCTTGGCCCGCACCATGTGCTGTCGATGCTGCCCGGCACCAAGGTCCACATCGTGGCAGCCAGTCGCGCGCCGGTGACCAGCGATCTGGGGCTGACTGTTGTGCCGACGATGGGCTTCGACGAATGTCCGGCTGATCTGACCGTGTTGCTGCTACCCGGCGGCACCACCGGCACACTGGCAGCTATGCAGGATCCGCTGCTGCAGGCCTTCGTGCGCGACAGAGGCGCGCGCGCGCAGTGGGTCTGCAGCGTGTGCACCGGTTCTCTGGTGCTGGCAGCGGCCGGCCTGTTGAAGGGCTATCGGGCGACCTCGCATTGGGCTACGCTGCCGCTGCTGTCGTTGCTGGGCGTCACACCGGTGGCGGAACGCGTGGTCCGCGATCGGAACCGGCTCACTGGCGCGGGAGTGACGGCCGGTCTCGACTTCGGCCTGACGCTGGTCGCTGAATTGAGCGATGCCGCCTTCGCCGGCAAGGTGCAATTGTTGGCCGAGTACGACCCGGAGCCCCCATTCGACACCGGTTCACCGGCCAAGGCCGGTGACGCCACGACAGCAGAAATCAGGGCACATCTGTCGAAATTCCTCACCGCTGCCGAGCAAGCCGTGTTGGCCGCATCAATGCACACACACTGAATGCAGCACATACCCGAACCCCTGCAGCGGCGGATTCAAGAATTCGTCGACGTGCGACGTGACCTCCATGCCCACCCCGAGCTGGGGCTGAAGGAGATTCGCACCTCTGACATGATTGCCGCCAAATTGAGCAGGTGGGGCTATGAAGTTACCCGCGGCTTGGCATGCACTGGACTGGTGGCGCAACTCAAGCGCGGCAGTGGCACCAAGCGCCTGGGGTTGCGTGCCGACATGGATGCTTTGCCGATTCAGGAGACCACCGGATTGGCGCACGCCAGCCGCCATGAGGGGGTGATGCACGCCTGTGGCCACGACGGGCATTGCACGATGCTGCTGGCAGCAGCGCAGCACCTGGCGGAGCATGGCCGTTTCAGCGGCACGCTCAACCTGATCTTCCAGCCGGCGGAGGAACACCCAGGTGGAGCACGGCTGATGATCGAAGATGGCCTGTTCGAGCGCTTTCCCTGCGACGCCATCTTTGCCATGCACAACATGCCCGGTATCGATCAGGGACAACTGGTGTTCTTCGACGGACCAGCCGCAGCCTCCTCGGACGACGTCACCATCATCGTGCGCGGCACGGGCGGGCACGGCGCCATGCCACACAAGTCCAACGACCCGATCGTTGCGGCCGCCAGCATTGTGTTGGGCTTGCAAAGCATCGTCTCGCGCAACGTGGACCCGCGCAAGGCGGCCGTCATCACGGTCGGCGCTTTCAACGCCGGCACGGCCAACAACGTGATTCCATCACAGGCGACACTGGAACTGAGCGTACGGGCGCTCGACCGCGAGGTGCGCGATTTGCTGGAGCGGCGCATCCGCAGCCTGGCCCAGGCGCAGGCCGACAGCTTTGGGCTGCAGGCCGAGGTGGTTTACAAGCGGGACTACCCGGTGCTGGTCAACACCCGGCCCGAGACCGATTTCGCCCGCCAGGTAGGCCTGGATCTGATGGGTGCGGATCGTGTCGTGCTGCAGGGCGAGCCCATGACGGGCAGCGAGGACTTCGCATTCTTGTTGGACCACTGCCCTGGCAGCTATCTGCTGATCGGCAATGGGGCAGGTCAGGGATCCTGCATGGTGCACAACCCTGGCTACGACTTCAACGACGACAACATCGGCGTAGGCGCCGCCTTCTGGTGCCTGCTGGCCGAGCGCTTCCTGCAACCCTGAATTCTTTTCACCCCGTCGCATTCCCACAACCATCACACCATCCACAGGAGAAATTCATGAACATCAAGCGTCGCTCTCTTTTGACCGGCGGCAGCGCTGCCACCATCGGCTGGCTGGCGGGCGGCATCCCGATCCCGGCCTGGGCCCAAGCCGGCAAGTCGCTCAATATTGCGCTGTTCCCCGAACCCAATTCGGTCACCGCCGGGGCGGGCTTTACCGGGCCTGCGCTGATGGTGCTGGGCAACATCTACGACGGGCTGCTGCGCTATGACGAGAAGCTCAAACCGATGCCCAGCCTGGCAACCGAATGGAGTGTCAGCAACGACCAGCTGCTCTACACCTTCAAGCTCAAACGCAACGTCAAATGGCACGACGGCAAGCCCTTCACCGCCGACGACGTCGTGTATTCCATCGACGTCCTGATGCGGGCGATGGCGCCGCGTATGCGCCTCGCACTGCAGTCGGTGCAGAGCATCACGGCACTGGACAGCCACACGGTGGAGTTCCGAATGAAAGAGGTCTACCCGGCCTTCCTGGGCCTGTTCGACTCCAGCACCAGCATCGTGGCCAAACACATCATGGGGGGCATTGACCTGACCAAGCCGATCACCGTCGCCCCAGTGGGCACCGGCCCCTTCAAGTTCAAGGAATGGCAGCGCGGCACCTTCATCCATCTGGTGAAAAATGAGGATTACCACGAAACCGGCCTGCCCAAGCTGGACAACGTCTACTGGCACATCATCCCGGACGGTGCTTCTCGCGCCGCTGCCTTCGAGTCGGGCAAGGTCGACGTGCTGCCTGGCGGAACGGTCGAGTATTTCGACGTGGCCCGGCTGGCCAAGTTGCCGGGCGTGACAGTCACCACCAAGGGCTGGGAGAAGTTCGCTCCCCAGGCTTGGATGTGGATCAACCACCGCAGCCCGCTACTGGCCAATGTCAAGGTGCGCCAGGCCATCATGCATGCGGTTGACCGCGAAGCCATGGCCAAGGTGATCTGGCAAGGCTACGCCACACCCGCCACCGGCACCTTCAACCGCCACACCCCTTACTACACCGACAAGGTGGCCAGCTACCCGCTCGACGTCGCCAAGGCCAAGAGACTGCTGGCCGAGGCCGGCTACAAAGGCGAGACTATCCGCCTGCTGCCCATCCCCTTCGGCGAAGCCTGGACACGCATGGCCGAGATGGTGAAACAGAACCTGACGCAGGCCGGCTTCAAGGTGGAAACCATCAGCGCCGATCTGCCAGGCACCATAGCGCGCCAGGGCGGTTGGGACTTCGATCTGACCTTCACTTTCCTGTACCAGTCCGGCGATCCGGCATTGGGTGTATCCCGCAACTACATCAGCAGCGAAATAAAGAAGGGGTCGACGGTCAACAACGTGGGCGGCTATTCGAACGCCAAAGTGGATGCGCTGTTCGAGCGGGGCGCCAAGGAGCGCGACCCGGCCAAGCGGGCAGAGACCTACGCCGAGGTGCAGCGCATCCTCGCGGACGACGTGGCCACGGCCTGGTTGCTGGAACTGAACTTCCCGACCGTCTACCGTACCAAGGTCAACAATCTGATCAGCAGCGCGGTGGGCCTCAACGACAGCCTGGGCCGCGCGTCGATCAGCTGATCCCCAGTAACTGCGACGAGACCCCGTGGAAAAGCTCAACTTCATCGTGCGCCGCCTGTTTCACGGGCTGGCGGCGCTGCTGCTGATCGCGGTGATGAACTTTCTGTTGATCCGCGCCGCACCCGGTGACCCGGCCAGCCTGTTAGCCGGTGAAAGCGGCGCCGCCGATGAGGTGTTCATGCAGCAACTGCGTCAACGATTCGACCTCGACAAGCCGCTACCGACCCAGTTGCTGACCTACCTGGGCAAGCTCGCGCAGGGGGACCTGGGCGTGTCCTACCGACAGCAGCAGCCGGTGCTGGACCTGATCCTGGAGCGGCTTGCGGCCACCCTGCTCCTTACGGGCTCGGCTTTCCTTCTGTCTCTGGCGCTGGGAGTCACGCTAGGGGTGTGGGCCAGTACCCGGGTGGGCACCTGGAAGGACAGTGCCATCAGCGTGTTGTCCACGCTTTTCTACGCCACTCCGCTGTACTGGCTGGCGCTGCTTGCGGTCCTGGTGTTCGCGGTGTGGCTGCCATGGTTGCCTGCTTTCGGTTACCAGTCGGTTGGCGCAGGCTACCAGGGCTTGGCCCGTATGCTGGACATTGCCCACCATCTGGTGTTGCCCACGCTGGTGCTGTCCATGTATTACATGGCCATCTACGCCCGCATGACACGTGCCTCCATGCTGGAAGTGGCCAACCAGGATTTTGTCAAAACCGCGCGCGCCAAGGGCCTTTCGCCGGGGCGCGTACTGCGCGCACACGTGTTGAGAAACGCGCTGCTGCCGGTGGTGACACTGGCGGGCCTGCAGGCCGGTGCCATGGTGGGCGGGGCGGTACTTATCGAAATGGTCTTTGCCTGGCCAGGTATCGGCCGCCTGCTCTTCGAAGCCCTCGTCCAGCGCGACTACAGCCTCCTGCTGGGTACGTTCCTGGTCACCGCCGCATTGGCCGTGAGCTTCAATGTCATCACTGATCTGGTCTACACCTTGGTGGACCCGAGGATTGAACTTTCATGAATTCCGGTTTTGCGCGCCGATTCCGGCGGAACAAGGGCGCCGTGATCGGTCTGGTGGTGCTGACCCTGATCTCTCTGGTGGCGTTGCTCGCCCCCTTGCTGGTCGCACACAGCCCCTGGGACATGGTGCAGCAGCCATTTCTGGCGCCGCTGACCGCGCCAGGGTTGCCGCTGGGCTCGGACGCCCTGGGCCGTGATGTGGCCGCCGGCCTCGTCTACGGCGCCCGTGTTTCCATGATCATCGGCATGGTGGCCACGGTGGCGGCGCTGCTGGCCGGCATCACCGTCGGTGCGCTGGCCGGTTATCACGGCGGCTGGGTGGATGCGGTGCTGATGCGCTTTACCGAGCTGTTCCAGGCCGTGCCGGGTTTTGCTTTTGCGGTGGTGTTGGTGGCCATCTTCGAGCCAACGGTGTACTCCATCGTGGCGGCCATCGCCCTGGTGTCGTGGCCACCCGTGGCGCGGCTGGTGCGCAGCGAGTTCCTCAGCCTGCGCCAGCGCGAGTTCGTGCAGGCCGCGCTGCTGGCGGGCCAATCCAACACCCGAATCATCTTTACGCAGATCCTGCCCAACGCTGTGTCCCCCATTGTGGTCATGGGCTCACTGATGGTGGCCAGTGCCATCCTGCTTGAGTCGGCCCTGAGCTTCCTGGGTCTGGGCGACCCGAACATGATGAGCTGGGGTTATATGGTAGGTGCGGCACGCACCGCACTGCGCCAGGCATGGTGGATCGCGATTTTTCCCGGTTTTGCCATCGCCATCACGGTGCTCGCACTGAATTTGGTAGGAGAGGGCCTGAGCGACGGTCTCAACACCCGGCTGCAAGGCAGAACCCGATGAGTGCCGCGCGAAGCAACATCGTGCTGCAGGTCAGAGGCCTGAGCGTGTGCCTGCCAGCCGGCACCGATCGCGCGCTGGCGGTCGACCACGCAGACTTCGCCATTGCCTCAGGCCAGACGCTGTGTGTGGTGGGCGAGTCCGGTTCGGGCAAGTCGATGATTGCCAATGCCGTGATGGGCCTGCTGCCACTACCCCACGTGCGTGCCGTGGCCGGCGAGATCGTGTTCGAGGGCGAGGATCTGCTGATGGCCAGCGAGACGCGCATGCGAGAGCTGCGCGGACGGCGCATCGGCATGATCTTTCAGGAGCCCATGACCTCGCTCAACCCGGTGATGCGCATTGGCGAGCAGATCGAGGAGGTTCTGGACTGCCATCGGCCCGATCTGCCGCGCGGCGAGAAACGCCAGCGCGTCATCGCCGCACTGAGCGACGTCGGCCTGCCCGACGCCGAACAGCTGCTGCACAGCTACCCCTTCCGCCTTTCGGGTGGGCAGCGCCAGCGCGTCATGATCGCTGCCGCGATGGTGCTGGAGCCCACACTGCTGATCGCCGATGAGCCGACCACTGCGCTGGATGTGACCACCCAGGCTCAGATTCTGACCCTGATGAAGGAACTGCAAAGACGCAAAGGCATGGCGATGCTGTTCATCACCCACGACTTCGGGGTGGTGGCGCAGATCGCCGACCGGGTGGCTGTGATGCAGACCGGCAAGTTGGTCGAGAGCGGCGCAGCGCAAGACGTGCTGCACGCCCCGCAACATGCCTATACGCAGCGCCTGATCGCCGCCATTCCGAAAGGCGTGGCTCGTTTGCCGGCTGGCGGTGCCACCGCCGCGCCGCTGCTCGAAGTCAGGCGCCTGAACAAGACTTACCGAACCGGTGGCGGCTGGTTCACGCCCGCGCGCACGGTGCATGCGGCCAACAACCTCAGCTTCACCCTGCGCCAGGGCGAGACACTGGGCGTGGTGGGTGAATCGGGTTCGGGCAAGTCCACCGTGGGGCGCTGCCTTACCGGCCTGATTCCAAAAGACGACGGTGAGATCTTGTTCAATGGTCACGCCCTCGCCGCCGATGTGCGCCGGCGCAGTCACGCCGAACGCGGTCAGGTCCAAATGGTGTTTCAGGATCCCTACGCCTCGCTCAACCCGCGCCACACTGTGGGCAGCGCCATCGCGGCCGGGCCGATTGCCCAGGGCGTGGGTCACAGCGAAGCTTGGCAGCGCACCCTCGAACTGATCCAGCTCGTAGGCCTTCAAAGCGACGCCGCCGGGCGCTGGCCTCACGAATTCTCCGGCGGCCAGCGCCAGCGCATTGCCATCGCCCGGGCACTGGCGATGCGGCCGCAGCTCATCGTGGCCGACGAGCCGGTATCAGCGCTGGATGTGTCGGTGCAGGCGCAGGTGCTGGAGTTGTTCGAGCAAGTCCGCCGCGATTTCCAGCTCAGCATGGTCTTCATCACCCACGACCTGCGGGTGGCCGCGCAAATGTGCGACCACATTGCCGTGATGCGGCGAGGCGAGTTGGTGGAGTACGGCGAAACAGCCATAGTACTGGGCAAACCGCAGCATGAATACACCATCGAACTGATCGCTGCCGCGCCCCGTTTTTGACTGCTGTCCCGTGGAGAGCAGAACTCGATGACCCGAGGGCCGGCTTGCTGCAGCGCCTACTGCGGACCCTGGGGCGTAGACATGATGGCCACCTGCGCTGTCAAACGAACTAAAGTTAATACGTTTGTCCTAGTAAAGTTGTTTCTTTTGTTGCCTCATGCTGGTGCGATAGAAGAAAAGCCTTTTAAAACAATGACTTAACATTTAATTGAAGTAAAGTTGTTTTCTTCTGTGGGAAACAAGCCGAATTTGGCCAATATGACATCGCGCCTACACAGTCGGTCATGTGTTGCACCTCTGAAAAAAGGCGCTGAGGGTCAGGAGATTGGCTAAATCTTGGGGCAAACGCTGAGGGATGCAGGATAACAACTTTGCTTCAATTTCTACAACAATAGCAACTTTAGTTCAATTGGGATTGAAGTAAAGTTGTTTCGAGATCCAACCGATTAGCAGCTTCTCCCTCTGAAGCGGACAATTGCGGGAGAAACAACTTTAGTTCGCATGACAGGAAGGCGCGCGTGTATTCGCGCAGCATGGCTGGCGCGTCTCGCTCGGGATCGATGGTCACGAAAATGACCTGAATGCGCTGCGCATCGGTTCCCAGCCGGCCCAGCGCGTCGGCGGCTCGGGCCAACGCCGTGGGGCAGACGTCAGGACACTGCGTAAAGCCGAAGAAGATGAGCACCACCTGGCCCCGAAACTCCTGCAACGTTCGTACCCGGCCGTCCTGATCAGCAAGGCGGAAGTCCCTTCCGAAGCCCGCACCGGTGACGTCCAGCGACTGAAACGCCTCGCGCGTGCATGCGCTCAGGGCGAACGACCCGGCCAAGGCCATCGAGGTGACAGCGATGGTGACCTGCCGCCGCGTGAGTGAGTGCATTCGATACGACATGTCAGTCGACCCTCCAATGGACACGACCATCGTCGCCAACCAACCAGGGTGCGGCCTGGTCTGTCGACACGGGGGTCTCTCCGCCACCTGCGGAGGTGCTCACGCCTGGATGCCGGTCCGTCGTCGGGGCCAGCCTGGGCGTGCGTTCCTCGTTCGACGCCCGTGGCGGCAGGTCGGGTGGAAATGGTGCGGTGGCGAAGCCACCACCAAGGACCAACCCAATTGCGTAGAGACCGACCACCACGGCCACGTGTGCAGCTGCCATCAGGCGGCTACGGGACCGCGAGGGTTCGGTCGACTGCTTGACGGGCCTCATCGCGCCGCCACGATGGGTGCCTGTGTCATGCTTGCCATGACGAGATTGATGTCTGTCAAGTGCTTCTCCTGAAGTTCGGGCGGCTCGGCCCGGCGATTGCGTGGAACGCCCCGCGCGAAACTGAACAGGCCAGTCGCGTACAGGGTCGGTCAGTGCTTCAGGAGAAAGGCGGCGGGGCCCGTGGCTGCGCGCTTGCCCATGCGTGAGGTGCGCGCGGTGTGCCGATGGCCGCTACTGGGGCCGAAGAACCCGCCTGCGCGGGCAAGGTGACGTCGTTCTGGGACGGGAGCAGAACCGGCGTATGCACTTGCAACGTGCAGTACGGACAATGCGCAAGGTCCTGCATCCCAGATCGGTCTGACGAGGGGTCGCCGCTGGATGAATCGGATTGAACCCACTTGGAGCCGGAAGACGTGCAAACCTCGATCCATGGGTCACTGCCATTGGCTGCGAGCGCATGCGCAATCGCCGGCGCGAGTGCGGACATCAAAACCGCCAGGATGGCGATCCAAGATGTCAGGGCACGGGTGGCGCGACTCATTTGCATTGGACTGAATTGTACCGAGCTGCCATGCGCGGCTTGATCTCACGGTGGTCCGGTGGACGACTGCAGCGCACAGGTCATCATGCAAAGTGGAGGCACCCAAAACGGGAAGCATTCCCGCCTCGCACTGGCCACCGCCTATGCACTGGAAGCCATGGTCGATGGATTCCTCACGGAGCTATACGTCCGCAAGAATCCGAATCTCGTCGCACTCGACCTGACCGAAGCGGAGGTTGCCAAGCTGGTGTATGATGTATGCAGCGGTGCGACAGCCAAGCGTTGATCAACACTCGCCCGGCACTCCAATGGTTAAAAACCTACAGCCGCTCCGTCGCGTCGCGGGTCGCTCGCTGCAACGTAGACATGGTCGGGGAGGCACTGCA
>CAJAXU010000280.1 GCA_903948045.1 uncultured beta proteobacterium
GGCAAGTTTTTCCATGAGTTCGGCATCACCATCGTGGCCGCCGTGCTGATCTCGATGTTTGTCAGCTTCACGCTCGACCCGATGCTGTCGAGCATCTGGCACGACCCGAGCATCGAGGCCCATGGGGCCGGCGCCACACCGCGCCGGCGTAATCTGTATGACAAGACCATCGGCCGCGTCACGGGCTGGTTTGACCGCGCCACCGAAGGGCTGGCCGATGCCTACCAGGCGGTGCTGCGGCGGGCGCTGGGGCACAAGCTGCTCACGCTGTTGCTGGCGGTGGGCATCTTTGTGGGCAGCGTTTTCATGGTGCCGCTGCTGGGCACCGAGTTTGTGCCGAAGTCAGATTTTTCTGAAACCACGCTGAGTTTTTACACCCCGGCCGGCTCATCGCTGGAGGTGACCGAGGGCCGGGCGCGCCAGGTCGAGGCCGTGATTCGCGCCTTCCCCGAGGTGCGCTACACCCTGACCACCATCAACACCGGCAACGCACAGGGCAAGATGTACGCCAACATCTATGTGCGGCTGGTCGACCGCAAGGACCGCACACTGGGGGTGGAGGAGATGTCGGTGCAACTGCGTGAACGGCTGCGCCGGGTGCCGGGCATCACCGTCACCCACGTTGGCCTGACCGATTCGGTCGGCGGCCAAAAGCAGTTGTCGTTCTCGATCCAGGGCCCGGACACGGCCGAGCTGGAACGGCTGTCGCGTCTGACGCTGGAGCGGGTCCGCGACATCCCCGGTTTGGTGGACCTGGACAGCACCGCCAAGCCTGGCAAGCCGGCGCTTGACATCCAGATCCGACGCGACGTGGCGTCTGATCTGGGCCTGAGCGTGGCGCAGATCGGCAGTGCGCTGCGCACCCTGGTGGCCGGCCAGACCGTGGGCAATTGGCGCGCACCCGATGACCAGACCTATGACGTCAACGTGCGGCTGGCACCGTCGGCACGCAACAGCCCGCAGGACATGGAGCAGCTGCCTTTCAACATCGGTACCCAGCCCGACGGCAGCGCGCGCATCGTGCGGCTGGGCCAGGTGGCCCGTGTCGCCGACACCATCGGCCCCAACCAGATCAACCGGCGCGACCTGAACCGCGAAGTCGCCCTCAGTGCCAATGTGTCTGGTCGCTCCAGCGGTGAGGTCTCGGCCGACATCAAGAAGGTGATGGACAGCATCGCCTTGCCGCCGGGCTACAGCTTCCGTTTTGGCGGCGCCACCAAGGACATGGCCGAGGCCTTCAGTTACGCGATCTCCGCCCTGGCGCTGGCGGTGATCTTCATCTACATGATTCTGGCCAGCCAGTTCAAGAGCTTTTTGCAGCCGCTGGCGCTGATGACCGCGTTGCCGCTGACGCTGATCGGCGTGGTGCTGGCGCTGATGATGTTCAAGTCCACGCTGTCGATGTTTTCGGTGATTGGCGTCATCATGCTGATGGGCCTGGTGACCAAGAACGCCATTTTGCTGGTGGACTTTGCGATCCGGGCCCGGGAAGACGGCATGGACCGCAGCGACGCCCTGCTGTTGGCGGCCAAGGTGCGGCTGCGGCCGATCCTGATGACCACGCTGGCCATGATCTTCGGCATGGTGCCGCTGGCCTTTGCCCTGACCGAGGGCTCGGAGATGCGCGCCCCGATGGGGCAGGCCGTGATCGGTGGCGTCATCACCTCTTCGCTGCTGACCCTGGTGGTGGTGCCTGTGGTGTATTGTTATATGGATGACCTGGCGCAATGGTTGCGCCGGCGCTGGCAAGCGGGCGCGCAGGCTGATGCCGGCACTGGCGGCTAAAATCGAAGGAATCGGCTAATATACCCCCTGGAGTAGACGGATGGATTTGGAACAAGCGCGCTTCAACATGATCGAACAGCAGATCCGGCCCTGGGACGTGGCGGACGCGGCGGTGCTGCACCTGCTGGCGGTGGTGCGGCGTGAGGACTTCGTGCCGCTGGCCCACAAGGCGCTGGCCTTTGTCGACATGGAAATCCCGCTCGGCTACGGTCAGTGCATGTTGGCGCCCCGGGTCGAGGCCCGTCTGCTGCAAGACGCGGCAGTGCAAAAACACGAGAAGGTGCTGGAAGTCGGCGCCGGCTCAGGTTTCATGGCGGCCCTGCTGGCGCATCGGGCTCAGCGGGTCCTGACCCTGGAGCTCATCCCTGAACTGGCGCAGATGGCACGCCACAATTTGCAAAAAGCCGGCATCCACAATGCTGAGGTGATCCAAGCCAATGGTGCCGAGGGTGCACCGGCAGACGGCCCCTTTGACGTCATTGTCCTGAGCGGCTCGGTGGCCGAAGTGCCCTCGGCCCTGCTGTCTCAGCTGCGCCTGGGTGGCCGGCTGGTCGCCATCGTGGGTGAGGAACCCGTGATGCGGGCGACGCTGGTGACCCGTACTGGCGAGGCCGATTACCTGACGCGCCAGCCCTGGGACACGGTGGCGCCACGGCTGCTCAAGTTCCCCGAGCCCTCCCATTTCCACTTCTGAGCACTGAACCGCTTTGACCCGACTCTACCCAGCATGATTACCCAGATTCGACCCTCTGAACTGTCTTCCTGGCTCGCCACTGTGCGGCCGCATGGCGAACCCGTGGTGCTGGATGTGCGCGAGCCGTCAGAACTGCGCACCGCCAGCGTGAACGCCAAGGACTTCACCTTGCTCACGATCCCGATGGGCACGGTACCTGCCCGTTTGTCCGAACTTGACCCAAACCGCGCGATCGCCTGCCTGTGCCACCATGGCGGACGCAGCATGCAGGTTGCCAGTTTCTTGCAAGCCCGCGGCTTTGCCCACGTGGCCAATATCGCCGGCGGCATAGACGCCTGGTCGGTCGAGCTTGATACCAGCGTGCCACGCTACTGAGCCGCGGGTGCGCGAGCCGTTGTTTGTCGACCCGTCGCCGATACATCCAGATTTCACATCTTCCATCAAGGTACACCCATGAACGCATTTCGCCTGTTGCCCCTGTCTCTTGCCCTCGGGGCGGCACTGACCCTGCCGGCGCAGGCGCAAAGCCTGGTGGCGCTGTATGAGTCAGCGCGCGCTTTTGACGCCTCTTACCAATCGGTCAAGTCGCTTTTTGATGCCACGCTGGCCAAGTCAGAGCAGGCGCGTGCCGGCCTTCTGCACACGATTGGCGTGAGTGCCAACGCATCGCTCAGCACCATCGACAACACCCTGGCCAGGACCAAGCAAGGTTTTTACGACACCCAAAGCGCCACACTGAGCGCCAACAAGCCGCTGTACCGACCCGCCAACCAGATCACCTTTAACCAAAGCCGGCGACAGATCGAAGTGGTAGAGCAGCAACTGCTGGCGGCCGAACAAGACCTGATCGTCAAGGTCAGCACGGCTTATTTTGATGTGCTGGCCTCGCAAGACAGCCTGACCTTCGTGCTGGCGCAAAAAGCGGCCGTGTCGGAGCAGCTGGCCTCGGCCAAACGTAATTTTGAAGTCGGCACTGCCACCATCACCGACACCCGCGAGGCACAGGCCCGCTATGACCTGGTGATCGCCCAAGAAATCGCCGGTCGCAATGACCTGCAAGTCAAGAAACTGGCGCTGGACCAGCTGGTGGGCAAGACCAACACCGCGCCGCTGGCCGTGGCCCTGCCACTGACCCTGCCACCGGTACAACCCGACGACGTCGCGCCCTGGGTGCAAAGGTCGGAAGATCAGCACCCGAGCATTCAACAAAGTCGGCTGGCACTTGATGTCGCGCAATTGGAAACCCGCAAGGCCCAGGCGGCCTCCAAACCGACGCTGGACCTGACCGGCAACGTGAACATGACGCTGAATGGTGAATCTGCCAGCTCGACCTCCAGCTTCCGCACCACCACCGCCAGTGTCGGCCTGAGCTTCACCATGCCGCTGTTCTCGGGCTACGCCATTGAAAACCGGCTGAAGGAAACCCTGGCACTGGAAGACAAAGCCCGCACCGACCTGGATGCCATCAAACGCACCGTGGCGCAAGGCAGCCGCGCCGCCTTTTACGGCCTGCTGTCGGGCCAGGGTCAGGTGAAGGCGCTGGAGGCGGCCGAAGCCTCCAGCCAGAGCGCGCTCGACGCCAACAAGCTCGGCTACCAGGTGGGGGTGCGCATCAACATCGACGTTTTGAACTCGCAAAGCCAGCTGTTTGACACCAAGGCCAAGCTGGCCAAGGCGCGTTACGACGTGTTGGTGGGCGGGCTCAAGCTGCGCCAGGCCAGCGGCGTGCTCAAGGCCGACGACCTCAAGCCCATCAACGCGCTGCTGGTCAACTAAGCCAGCAGAAAAGCCTGCACCGCCGCCACGGTGCGTTGCCCGGCGCCGGAATGGGCGCCGGCAAAGCGAAGGGCAGCTTCGGCCATGGCCTGCTGTTGCGCAGGCTGGCCCAGCAGGGCTTGCACCGCGGCGACCCCCTCCTCCATCGAGCCAAGCCGCTGCGCCGCTCCGGCCGCCAGGGCCAACTCTGCCGCCTCGGCAAAATTGAAGGTGTGCGGCCCCATCAGCACCGGGCAGCCGCAGGCGGCGGCCTCGATCAGGTTTTGCCCGCCCAGCGGCGCAAAGCTGCCACCCAGCAGCGCTACGTTGGCCAGACCGTAGTACAGCGCCATCTCACCCAGCGAATCACCCAGCCAGATCGTCGGAGTCTGGCCGCCATTGGATTGCCCGGACTGCGCCACCGGCGGCCAGGGCCCGCCCTGACTGCGCCGCACCAGACCAAAGCCTTGAGCTTGCACCAGCGCCGCCACCTCGTCAAAACGCTGCGGATGGCGTGGCACGATCAGCCACTGCGGCTCAATTGCTACTGAATTTATAGCTAAAACACCAGTATCCACGGGGCTTAGAGTCGTTTTTTTCTTGAGGATTTGCAGCAATTGCGCCTCCTCCCCGTCGCGCGAACTCGCCAACATGGCCACCGGCCGGCCCAGGCTGGCACGCCCCTCGCGGCCCGTCGCCACCTGGGCGGCATCGGGCCGGGCGTCGAACTTCAGGTTGCCAAACACGCCTTGCACCGGCGCGCCCAAGGCCTGTAGGCGACGCGCGTCGTCGGGCGTCTGCGCCCAGACCGCCGCCAGCGCCCGGTAGGCCGGCCGCGCCAGCCAGGCCAGCCGCTGCGCTTTTTGGTACGAACGTTCGCTCAGGCGCGCGTTGGCCAGCACCAGCGGCACGCCCTGCTGCCGGCAGGTGGCCACCAGATTGGGCCAGACCTCGGTTTCCATCAAGATGCCGATGTCAGGCCGGAACTGCTTTAAGAACCGCTGCACCGGGCCCGTGCTGTCCCACGGCTGCCAGACCTGCACGTCACCCGCTTGCAGCAGGCGCGCGCCCTCGGCGCGGCCGGTGGCGGTGCCATGGGTCAGCAGCAGGCGCATACCGGGCAGGGCCTGGCGCAGTGGCCCCAGCAGCAGCGCGGCGGTGCGGGTTTCACCTAGCGACACCGCATGCAGCCACACGGTGGGTCCGGGCGCTTTTGGCCAGGCCGTGGTGTAGCGGCCAAAACGCTCCGGCACCGCCTCGCCATAGAGCGGCTCGGCACGGGCGCGCCGTACCAGCTTGCGCCGCAAACCAACCTGCGCCAGCGCCATCAGCAGGGAATACAGCCAGCGCATCAGGCTGGCGCCGCCACCGGAAAGGCTGCCGAGCCAACCACTGGGCGCACCGCCGGGCACACGGTCTCCCAAGCCTGCCACACCTGGTCCAGCGTGGGTTGTGGCGTGCCGAGCACGCTGCACTGGCGCGGCCCCGGCGCCGGCCCGGTGCGCCAGGCGGTGTCGAAGTTGTAAAGCTGCACATGCGGCAGGTCCAGCGCCACGGCGATGTGGCTCAGGCCGCTGTCCACCCCGATCACGCCGGCACAGGCGGCAAACGCGTCGGTCAGGGCATCGAGCCCGAGCCGCGGCCAGATCTGCGCGCCGGCCAGCGGCCGCGCAATCGCCTGCGCCTGCTGCAACTCGGCCTCGTTGCCATGCGGTAGCGCCAGCGTGTAGCCCTGCGCCAGCAAGCGCTGGCCCAGCGCCTGCCAGGCCGCCACCGGCCACAGCTTGTCGGCACGCGAGCTGCCGTGCGCCAGCACCACCACCTTCGGCCCGAGCATTAACTCCGCTTTATTTTCCATAGCGCCACTACCAAGCGGGACAGGGGCTGCCAGCCCAAATGACAATTTTTCTGGCAGGAGGTAGCCCAGCGCCTGGGCGCACAGAGCGCGGCTGCGCGCCACCGCGCCGATGTGCGGCGGCAGCTGCACCACCTGGTCGGCCACCCAGCGCGTCGGCACTTCATACGACGAACCATTCGTTCGGTTACCCAGAGCCACCCGGCGCCCGGCCGGCGCCAGCCGTGCCAGCCAGGCCACCAACGCCGATTTGCTCAGACCCTGCAGGTCGATCACCCGGTCATAGGCCTCGGCCTGCAGCTCGGCGCGAAACTCACGCCAGGCCTGGCGCGTGGCTGCCGACAAGGGGGCGCGGCGCCAGCGCCGCAAGTCGCAGGCAATCACCCGCTGCACGCCGCTGCAACGGCGCAGCAGCGGCGCAAAGGCCGGCTCCACCACCCAGTCAATCTGCGCCTGCGGCCAGGCCTGGCGCAGGTCCTGCACCGCCGGCATGGCGTGCACCACGTCGCCAAGCGAAGACAGCTTGACGATCAAAATTTTCAATGCGCGGCCTCGTCCAGCGCGGCATCGGGCTTGACCGTGCGCAGCAACGCCAGCAACTCGCTCTGGATGCGCGCCAGTGCCTCAGGCGTGTGGCCCTCAAAGCGCAGCACCAGCACCGGCGTGGTGTTGGAGGCGCGAATCAGGCCAAAGCCATCGGGCCAATCCACGCGCAGGCCGTCGATCAGGTTCACCACCGCAGGCGCCGCAAACTTCGCCTGCGTCTGCAGTTGCGCCACCAGCCGGTGCGGTTCGCCCTCGGCGCATTTCACGTTCAGCTCTGGCGTGGAGAAGCTGCTGGGCAAGGCATTCAGCACCCCATTGGCATCGGCGCTGCGGCTCAAGATTTCGAGCAGGCGGCAACCGGCATAGGTGCCGTCGTCAAAGCCGAACCAGCGCTCCTTGAAGAAGATATGCCCGCTCATCTCGCCGCCCAGCGGCGAATCCAGCTCTTTCATCCGCGCCTTGATCAGCGAGTGCCCGGTCTTGTACATCAGCGGCTGGCCGCCGGCGGCCACAATCGCCGGCGCCAGGCGCTGCGAGCATTTCACGTCATACAAAATGGTGCCGCCCGGCACGCGCGACAGCACATCCTGCGCAAACAGCATCATCTGGCGATCGGGGTAGATGTTGTTGCCCTCGCGCGTCACGATGCCCAGGCGGTCGCCGTCGCCATCAAAGGCCAGGCCGAGTTCGGCGTCACTGGCCTGCAGCGCGGTGATCAGGTCGCGCAGGTTCTCAGGCTTGCTCGGGTCCGGATGGTGGTTGGGGAAATTGCCGTCCACCTCGCTGTACAGCTCGGTCACCTCGCAGCCGATGGCACGCAGAATGCCCGGCGCTGAGGCGCCGGCAACGCCGTTGCCCGAGTCCACCACGATCTTCATCGGCCGCGCCAACCGGATGTCGCCCACAATCCGCTCGCGGTAAGCCGGCAGCACATCCACAGTGCGCACCCGGCCGCCGGCCTTCAGGGTCCAGCTGCCCGCCGCCATCATGTGGCGCAGCGCCTGAATCTCGTCGCCGTAAATGGCGCGGCCGGCCAGCACCATCTTGAAGCCGTTGTAGTCACGCGGGTTGTGGCTGCCGGTCAGCTGGATGCCGCTGCGACACAGGGTGTTGGCGGCAAAGTACAGCATGGGCGTGGTCGCCATGCCGATGTCGATCACCTCCACGCCACTGGCCACCAGGCCGCGGATCAGCGCCGCCACCAGGCTGGGGCCACTCAGGCGGCCGTCGCGCCCCACCGCCACCGCGGTCTCGCCCTCAGTCAGCGCCACCGTGCCAAAAGCGCGGCCCAGCGCCTCGGCCACCGCCTCGTCAATGGCGGCCGGCACGATGCCGCGGATGTCGTAGGCTTTGAAGATGGCGGCGTCGAGTTGCATAAAGGGTTTCCCTGCTCTGAATTGATTTTGTGCCCAAGATTGTAGGACGCGGCGGTGGCCTGGCGGCCCCATGCTGACAGGTCCGAAAGTGGCCACTGGCCAGGTGGCCGGCGCGTATCATGAGCCACATGAGCGCCGCTGCCCCTGCCCCCCAAGCGCCTGACGACGACGCCTGTTACCGCGCCCTGCTGGCGCGCGACGCGCGCTTTGACGGCTGTTTTTTCACCGGCGTCAGCTCCACCGGCATCTACTGTCGCCCGGTCTGCCGGGTGCGCACGCCGAGCCGAGCCAACTGCCGCTTTTTCACGCTGGCGGCCCAGGCCGAGCGCGCCGGCTTCCGGCCCTGCCTGCGCTGCCGGCCCGAGCTGGCCCCCGGCCGCCGCAGCCCGCTGCCCGGCACGGCGCCCTGGTCTACCCAAGACGCGGCCGGCATCCTGGCCGCGCAGGCCGCTCAGATGCTCGATGCCACGCCATTGGCCGGCCCCAGCCTGGCCGGCATGCCCCAGCTGGCGCTGCGGCTAGGCGTGAGCGACCGCCACCTGCGCCGCATCTTTGAGTCGCAGCTGGGCGTCTCGCCCCTGCAGTACCTGCAAACCCGCCGCCTGCTGTGCGCCAAGCAGCTGCTGACCGACACCACGCTGGCCGTGCCCGAGGTGGCGCGCCTGAGCGGCTTTGGCAGCCAACGCCGCTTCCATGCGGCATTCACCAGCCACTACGGCCTCAACCCCTCCAGCCTGCGCCGCCACAGCGCTGCGTTGCCGGCCCAGCCCGGCCTGCTGCTCAAACTGGCCTACCGGCCGCCCTATGACGCATCCGCCATGCTGGCGTTTTTGGCCCAGCGCCAGCTTGACGGTGTAGAGCGGGTGAGGCCAGACGCTGGCACCCTCACGCTGGCCCGCACCGTGCGCCTGCACCAGAGCGGGCAGACGCTGAGCGGCTGGGTGCAGGGCCGGTTCGAGCCGGACCGGGCGCGGCTGAACCTGCGGGTGAGCGAGTCGCTGCAGACCATGCTGCCCCTGCTGCTGGCCAAGGTGCGTGGCTGGCTCGACCTGGATGCCGACCCGCAGGCCATCAATGCGCAGCTGCATCCCCATTTCCCGCACGGTGACGGCCTGCGCCTGCCCGGCACGCTGGACGGCTTTGAGCTGGCGGTGCGCGCGGTACTGGGCCAACAGATCAGCGTTGCGGCGGCCCGCACCCTGGCCCAGCGGCTGGTGGCGCGCTGGGGCGAGGCCATGCCCACCCCGATTGCCGGTCTGGACCGGCTGTTTCCCAGCCCCGAGGCCCTGGCCCAGGCCAGCGGCGATGAACTCGGGGCGCTGGGCCTCACCCGCCAAAAACAGGCTGCCATTCAGGGCCTGGCCCGGCTGCTGCACAGCGGCCAGCTGCGGCTGGAACCCGGCGCCGATGTGGGGGTGACCCTGGCCACGCTGCAAAGCCTGCCTGGCGTGGGCGACTGGACCGCCCAGTACATTGCCATGCGCGCGCTGGGCTGGCCCGACGCCCTGCCCGCCACTGACGTCGCGCTGCACCGGGCGCTGGGCCTGCAGGGCCAGGCCCGGGCGGCCCAGGCCACGCTGGCGGAGGCACAGGCCTGGCAACCCTGGCGCAGCTATGGCGTGATCCGCGCCTGGGCCAGCCTGCCGCTGCCGACGCGTGCGGCACCCGGACCGATCAGCGAACGGCCGGTCGAACTGCTAAATGCTACTTAAATAATAGCAAACTAACCATACCCGACAAGGCTTAGAGCCCTAAAACACCCTTAATCATTATTTCACACCATGAGATACCCAGACACCCTGGCCAGCCTCACCGTGCCTAGCCCGCTCGGCCCGATCCTGCTCGCCGCCACCGAGCAGGCGCTGGTCGGCCTGTGGTTTGACGGCCAGCGCCACCAACCCGATGCCAGCCGCTGGCACCCGGCGCCCGGCCACCCGGTGCTGACGCGGGCCAGCCGGCAACTGGGCGACTATCTGGCCGGCCGGCGCCAGCAGTTTGAGCTGCCGCTGAGCCTGAGCGGCGGCAGCGCTTTTGAGCAGGCGGTCTGGCGCGCGCTGCAAGCCATTCCCCGCGGCCACACCTGCAGCTACAGCGCGCTGGCCGCCGCCATAGCCCGGCCCACAGCGGCGCGCGCCGTCGGTGCGGCGGTGGGGCGCAACCCCTTGGGTATCATCGTGCCCTGCCACCGGGTGCTCGGGGCCGGCGGCGCCCTCACCGGCTATGCCGGCGGGCTGGCACGCAAAGTGGCGCTCTTGCAGCTCGAAGGCGCAGCATTTGCGCCAAGTCCCCTATTCGGCCAGCCAGGACTGTCTTCCCTGCCGACCCGGCCTATCCTCTGAAAGTCCTGATTGAACATTCTTCCGGCCCAGAAGCCATGGCAACTTGAATTTTTGCTGCTTGCCGCCCTATGGGGTGGCTCATTTCTGTTCATGAGGATCGCCAACAGGGAGTTTGGTGCACTGCCCACGGTGGGCGTGCGTGTGGCGGTGGCCAGCCTGTGCCTGCTGCCACTGTTGGTGTGGCAAGGTCACGGGCGCACGTTGCTACGGCACTGGAAACAACTTTGGCTGGTCGGCATGCTCAACTCAGGTATTCCTTTCGCCTGCTTTTCCTTTGCCCTGCTGTCGATCAGCACCGGCTTGTCGTCGATTTTGAACGCCACCGTGCCGCTGTTCGGCGCACTGATTGCCTGGGTCTGGCTGCGTGACCGGCCCGGCGGCAGCCGCATCCTGGGGCTGGTTATCGGCTTTGTGGGGGTGGCAATGCTGGCCTGGGACAAGGCCAGCTTCAAGCCCGACGCGAGCGGCCTGAGCAGCGGCTGGGCTATTTTGGCCTGCTTGCTGGCCTGCGTCTGCTACGGCATCTCGGCCAGTTACACCAAACGCCACTTGGCCGGCCTGCCGACCCTGGTGACCGCCGCCGGCAGTCAGCTCGGCGCCACTTTGGGCCTGGCGCTCCCCACCTGGTGGTTGTGGCCAGCCCAGACGCCAGGCCGCTCGGCATGGCTGGCGGTGCTGGCGGTGGGGGTCTTCTGCACTGGCCTGGCTTATGTGCTGTTTTTCAGCTTGATTGAAAAAATCGGCCCGGCACGTGCCATCACGGTGACCTTTGTGGTGCCCGTGTTTGCCGTGGTCTACGGCGCACTGTTTTTGGGTGAGGTTGTCACGCCCTGGATGCTGTTTTGCGGCGCCATCATCATCTGCGGCACGGCCCTGTCTGCCAACCTGATCCGCTTGCGCTAGAGCCTACGCACCGCCGCGAAACCACTGAATCGCCCACAACACCAGGGCCGAGAACACCACCGGCAGCGACAGCGCGATGAACATCAGCGTGGTGCGCAGGAAGGTCGACAAATCACTGAACCAGAGCTTGGCCAGCTCTAAAAGGTCGACTTCCCAAAAATGTTCTTCCTTGCGCATGCGTTCACGATAACCGGGCGCCGTCATCCTGTAAAGGCCGTTCTGCTCGATTGCCGATCTGCTCGATAGAATCGATCGGCCGTCGGCAGGCGATTGGCCGTTTCAGCCCCTTGAACCTGAAGGAAGTACCGTGCCATTGACCCTTGAACGCCTGAACGCAGCCGCGACACCTGAATTCGTTGAGCTGCTGGCAGGCACCTATGAACATTCGCCCTGGATTGCTGAACGCGCTGCGCCCCGGCGCCCGTTTCACAGCCTGGCCCAACTCAAAAACGCCCTGGTACAGGTTGTGCGAGAGGCCGATCGACAAGCCCAGCTGGGCCTGATTCGAGCCCACCCCGATTTGGCGGGAAAAGCCATGGCGGCCAACACCTTGACGGCCGAATCAACCCAGGAGCAGACCAAGGCTGGTCTGACCCAATGCACCGCAGCCGAGCTGGCCCGAATCGCCCAGCTCAATGCGGAATACAGCGCCAAATTTGGTTTTCCATTCATTTTGGCAGTGCGCGGTCCCAGAGCCATGGGGCTGCAGAAGGCGGACATCTTCGCCACCTTTGAGCGCCGGCTCACGCATCACCCGGACTTCGAACTCGCCGAGGCCCTGCGCAATATCCACCGTATTGCCGAAATCCGGCTGGGCGACAAATTCGACCAGACACCGGCGCTCGGTAATCTGGTGTGGGACTGGGCTGAGACGCTGGCCCGCCACAGTGACCCGGGCTACGCCGAACGCGGCGAACTGACCGTCACTTACCTGAGCGACGCACACCGGGCCTGCGCGCAGCAACTCCAGCACTGGATGCAGGACTGCGGCTTCGACACGGTCAATATCGACGCGGTGGGCAACGTGGTGGGGCTCTACCACGGCAACGATCGCACAGCCAAGCGGCTGCTGACCGGCAGCCACTACGACACGGTGCGCAATGGCGGCAAGTACGACGGGCGCCTGGGCATTCTGACGCCCATGGCCTGCGTGCGTGCCCTGCACCAACAGGGCCGGCGCCTGCCGTTTGGCATCGAGGTGATCGGCTTTTCGGAGGAAGAGGGGCAGCGCTACAAAGCGGTTTTTCTGGGCTCCGGCGCGCTGACGGGTGACTTTGACCCCGGCTGGCTGGCACAGCAAGACGCCCAGGGCGTGTCGATGCGCGAGGCCATGATGCAAGCGGGCCTGGCCATTGACGAGATCCCCTCGCTGCGGCGCGACCCCGCCAGCTACCTGGGCTTTGTCGAGGTCCACATCGAGCAGGGCCCGGTGCTCAATGAGCTCGACCTGCCGCTGGGCATCGTTACCTCGATCAACGGCAGCGTGCGCTACCTCGGCCAAATCATGGGCATGGCCAGCCATGCCGGCACCACGCCCATGGACCGCCGCCGTGACGCGGCCACCGCCGCAGCCGAACTGGCACTGTATGTCGAACAACGCGCCGCGGCTGTGCCCGACCTGGTGGCCACGGTGGGCCTGCTGGAGGTGCCTAACGGCTCCATCAACGTGGTGCCGGGACGCTGCAATTTCAGCCTCGACATCCGCGCCACCACCGA
>CAJAXU010000281.1 GCA_903948045.1 uncultured beta proteobacterium
AACTGCAGGTTGAACCCAAGCATGGCGGCGCGCTCTTGCAGCAGGGGAATAGGCTCTTTGCCATAGGGCGAGTCGTGGTAAACCAGCGCAATCTTCTTGCCCTTGAGCTTGTCCAGGCCACCTTCTTTTTTGCCGACGGTTTGCACCAAGGCGTCGGCGGCCAGCCAATAGGTGCCAGCCAACGGGAAGTTCCACTTGAACACGGTGCCGTCCTGGCTTTCGCTGCGGCCGTAGCCAGCGGTGATCAGCGGGATCTTGTCGCCAGGGGCCTTTTCGGTCAGGGCGAAGGTGATACCGGTTGACAGCGGCTGGAACACGGTGGCGCCACCGTGCTTGTCCTTCAGGCGTTCGTAGCACTCGACGCCGCGTGCGGTGTCATAGCCAGTCTCGCACTCTTCGTACAGGATCTTGACGCCATTGATGCCGCCCTTGGCATTGACCAGCTTCAGGTAGTCGGAATAACCGTTGGCCCATGGCACGCCGTTGGGCGCAAAGGGGCCGGTGCGGTAGGGCAGGCCAGGGAAAAACTGCACCTTGGTCTCGGCAGCAGCCTTGGCCGCTGGCTTGGCTGCTGGCTTGGCTGGCGCCGTCTGAGCCACAGCCATCGACGCCACAGCGGCAAGCGACAGGGCGGCGAGAAATCGTAACTTCATGTTTGTCTCCTGAATAAATGGCAGCAAGCTGCCTGGGTTAACGAAAAAAAACGGTCAATGAGGGAACGGCCACAGCCGCAGCTTTTGCTTGGCGGTCGACCACAATTTGGCCAGGCCGTGCGGCTCCACAATCAGGAACCACACAATCAAGGCGCCAAAGATGATGAGTTCGGCGTGGGAAATGCCCGAGGTGGAGATGACCACGCCAAACAGGCTGCCCAGCAGCGGCAGGAACTGGTTCAGACCAATGGGCAGCAGCACAATGAAGGCGGCTCCGAAGAAACTGCCCATGATGGAGCCCATGCCACCGATGATGACCATAAACAGCAGACGGAACGACATTTCCACCGAAAACGCTGCCGGCTCCCAGGCGCCCAGATAGACAAATCCCCACAGCGCGCCGGCCACACCGATGATGAAAGAGCTCACTGCAAAGGCGGTCAGCTTGGCGTACATCGGGCGGATGCCGATCACCGCCGCGGCCACGTCCATGTCACGAATGGCCATCCATTCGCGCCCGATGGCCGAGCGCACCAGGTTTTTGGCCAGCAGCGCCAGCACCACCAGGACAGACAGGCAGAGCAGGTATTTTTCGGTGGGGCTGTTGATCGGCAAGCCGAGGAACTCCAAGCCCGACACCGACACCGAGCCCGAGGCCGAGTTGTTGGTAAACCACTTGATGCGCAAAAACATCCAGTCGCTGAAAAACTGCGCCGCCAGTGTGGCCACCGCCAGGTACAGGCCCTTGACGCGCAAACTCGGCAGGCCGAACAAAATGCCAAAGGCGGCGGCACACACCCCGCCCATGACCAGCGCTAGCAGCAGCGGAATGCCGGGTAGCCGCACGAAGAAGTTGAAGGCCGCGTAGGCGCCCACCGCCATGAACGCACCCGACCCGAGCGAAATTTGGCCGCAATAGCCCACCAGAATGTTCACCCCCAGGGCCGCCAGCGACATGATCAGGAACGGAATCAGGATGGCTCGGAACATGTAGTCCGAGCTGAACTGCGGCACCAGCAGGAAAGCCGCCGCCACGATCAGCAGCACCGCCCAGCGGTCCTGCGCGATCGGGAAGATCTGGCTGTCGCTGCGGTAGCTGGTCTTGAATTGGCCGTTTTCTCTGTAAAACATCGAAATCTTTCTTCTAATCTGTTGGCGACAGAGCAAATTTGCTGCGCAAATCTTGGTCTGTCCCGCAAGGTCTCACTATTCAGTTGGGGACAGAGCAAATTTGCTATGCAAATCTTGGTCTGTCCCGCAAGGTCTCAGACACGATCAATGATCTTCTCGCCGAACAAGCCCTGCGGCCGGAACAGCAAAAACACCAGGGCCAGCACGTAGGCGAACCAGATCTCGATGCCGCCGCCGACA
>CAJAXU010000282.1 GCA_903948045.1 uncultured beta proteobacterium
AAGGACGTGCTGCTGCTGGACGTGACACCCTTGAGCCTGGGCATCGAAACGATGGGCGGTGTGATGACCAAGATGATCACCAAGAACACCACCATCCCGACCAAATTTGCGCAGACTTTCTCAACAGCTGAAGACAACCAGCCGGCCGTCACCATCAAGGTGTTTCAGGGTGAGCGTGAAATCGCCGCTGGCAACAAGATGCTGGGCGAGTTCAATCTAGAGGGCATCCCGCCGTCGGCCCGTGGCACGCCGCAAATTGAAGTCTCTTTTGACATCGATGCCAATGGCATCCTGCACGTCGGCGCCAAAGACAAAGGGACCGGCAAAGAGAACAAGATCACGATCAAGGCCAACACTGGTTTGAGCGAGGCCGAAATCCAGCAAATGGTCAAAGATGCCGAGCTCAATGCTGCGGACGACAAGAAGAAGCTGGAACTGGTACAGGCCAGAAACCAGGCTGACGCCAGTCTGCACGGCGTGAAGAAGAGCCTGACCGAATACGGTGACAAGCTCGAAGCCGGTGAAAAAGAGAAGATCGAGGCGGCGGTGAAGCAGCTTGAGGAAGCCCTCAAGGGCGAAGACAAGGCCGCTATTGAAGAGCGCAGCACCGCCCTGATGACGGTGAGCCAGAAGCTTGGCGAAAAAATGTATGCCGACATGCAGGCCAAACAGGCGGCCGAAGAAGCAGGTAGCGCCGATGCTGGTGCTGCAGCGGGGGCATCCAAGGCCGCAGGCGGACAGTCCGCTGCGGACGACAATGTGGTCGACGCCGAAGTCAAGGAAGTCAAGAAGGGCTAAGCCACAGGGCTGACGACTCGGCATGCGCGCCGCGTTGAATCGCTTCAGGTGGTTCAGCGCGGCGTTTGTATTGAACCAGGGCAACATCAAACATGGCAAAAAGAGACTTTTACGAAGTCCTGGGCGTTCCGAAGAACGCCTCTGATGAAGAAATCAAGAAGGCTTATCGCAAGCAGGCGATGAAGCACCACCCTGACCGCAATCAGGGTGATGCCTCCAAGGCGGCCGAGGAGAAATTCAAGGAGTCCAAGGAAGCCTACGAGATGCTGTCGGACCCCCAGAAGCGCGCAGCCTACGATCAGCACGGCCATGCCGGCGTCGACCCGAACATGCGTGCCGGAGGTGCCGAGGCCTACGGTGGATTTGCCGAGGCCTTTGGCGACATCTTTGGCGATATGTTTGGCCAGCAGCGCGGTCGCAATGGCGGCGGCAAGCAAGTGTTCCGCGGGAACGACCTCAGCTATGCGATGGAAGTCACGCTTGAAGAAGCTGCACGCGGCAAAGACGCCCAGATCCGTATCCCGAGCTGGGACAACTGCGATGTGTGCCATGGTAGCGGCGCCAAGCCTGGCACCCAGGTCAAAAGCTGCGGCACCTGCCATGGCTCTGGCTCAGTCCAGATGCGGCAAGGCTTTTTCAGTGTGCAACAGACCTGCCCGACCTGCCGCGGCGCAGGCAAGGTGATCCCCGAACCGTGCACAGCCTGTAGCGGCCAGGGCAAGATCAAGCGCCAGAAAACGCTTGAGATCAAGATCCCGGCGGGCATCGACGGCGGCATGCGCATTCGCAGCGCCAACAATGGCGAGCCAGGTGCCAACGGCGGCCCGGCGGGCGACCTGTACATTGAGATCAGACTCAAAAAGCACGACATCTTTGAGCGCGAAGGCGACGACATTCATTGCTCCGTGCCGGTCAGCTTTGCCACAGCCGCAATGGGAGGCGAGATCGAAGTCCCCACCCTCGCCGGCAAAGCCGCGATCGACATCCCCGAAGGTACCCAGACCGGCAAACAGTTCCGGCTGCGTGGCAAAGGCATCAAGGGCGTGCGCTCCAGTTACCCCGGCGACCTGTATTGCCACATCGTGATCGAAACCCCCGTCAAGCTCAGCGAGCACCAGCGCAAGCTGCTGCGCGAACTCGATGAGTCGCTGAAAAAAGGCGGCGGCAAGCACTCACCCAGTGGGGATACCTGGACCGACCGGCTCAAGAGCTTTTTCAGCTAGCGGCCATACCAGTCGCCGCCCATGAGTGTCAACATCACCTTTCTGGGCGGCACGGGTACGGTGACCGGCTCCAAATCCCTGGTCCGTAGCGGCACGCAGTCGCTGTTGGTCGACTGTGGTCTGTTCCAGGGTTACAAGATGCTGCGCCTGCGCAACTGGACGCCGCTGCCCGTGGCGCCAGATCAGGTGGATGCCGTGCTGTTGACCCACGCCCACCTTGACCCCAGCGGCTACCTGCCCCTGCTGGCCCGGGAAGGC
>CAJAXU010000283.1 GCA_903948045.1 uncultured beta proteobacterium
GCCACCGGCGGCCTGCCGCACACCGATGTGCTGGCCTCGGGCAACGAGCTGGTGGTGTCGGCCTGGGACATCCTGAGCGGCGACGTGAAACCCGGGCGCAACGTGCTGCTCTACGACGACGCCGGCGACCACGCCGCGCTGCAGGCGGCCGACCTGATCGCCCAGACTGGCGCCAAGGTAGAGATCATGACGCCCGACCGCAGCTTTGCGCCCGAGGTGATGGCCATGAACCTGGTGCCCTATCTGCGCAGCCTGCAAAAGCGCGATGTCACCTTCACCGTCACCTTTCGGCTGCACGCCGTGAGCCGCCAGGACAGCCAATTGCTGGCCCGCATCGGCAGTGACTACGGCGGCGTGCACCAACAACGGCTGGTCGACCAGGTGGTGGTCAACCACGGCACCAGGCCGCTGGACGAGTTGTACTTTGAGCTCAAAGCCCGATCCAGCAACCAGGGCGCGGTGGACTATGACGCGCTGCTGGCCGGGCAGCCACAGGGCTCGCCAGCGCCAGGCAGTGGCTTCCAGCTGTTCCGCATTGGCGATGCGGTGTCAGCGCGCAACACGCATGCGGCGATTTATGACGCGTTACGTCTGGTGAAAGATTTGTAGGACGACCTGCAGGAGCTAAGTTCACTCAGAGTCGCCGGTTGCTTGGTCCATCGCCGGGGCTGCAGGCGCAAGTCCTAGAAGGCGATCACATAGTTCTGTGTCAGGCTCAGCCCTTTTTGGTCGCCGCCGGCTTGAGCCGGACCGACTCGTACCAAGAAGGGCTGCCGTACCACTCAACCTCGATCCGCCGGTCAGCGATCAGCCAGCGCTCACCTTGGCGCCGGAAGGTGTCACTATAGCGCCCAGCGTGGTCCAGCCCATGCCGGGTCAGCGACATGAAATAGGTCCAGCCCTGGGCTGTGTCAGCGTCAACAAACTCAACGCGGGAAGTGGTCAGGTTGTGGCGCAGCAATGGCAGCGAGCCATCGGGCGCGCGGTCGGGCCGGCCGGGACCGATCACCGGCGTGTAGAAGGCCCGGATGGCTTCGCGGCCGGCCACCTTGGTGCCGCTGGACAACTCCAGACGACCATCCGGCATGAAGACCGACACCACGCCATCCACGTTGCCACTGTCCACGCTGTTGCAGTACACCGCCATGGTGTACTGGATATCCGTCCGATCGGCCGCCTGGTCTTTGCTCATGCATTTGTCTCCGTCTGGTTTGCGTCTGCTCAGGCATCGGCACTGCTATGGTGCGCAGAAGCTAGGACAGCCACAGAAATTAACCCCCCAACACGCTGGAAGTATTTGACCATATCAAAATTTATATTTAAAACTGTTTTCCAATATAAACTGGTGTCAAGGAGGGGCTGGCAATGCCTCCCAATAGCCCATTAGGAGACACACCGCATGCGTACTGTTCCCGTTTACCAAGTCTTGGCCGAAGACCTCAAGGCGCTTGGCGTCGACACCGTGTTTGGCCTGATGAGCGACTGCATTTGCCAGATTTTTTCTACGCTCGACGCCATGGGCGTGCGGATGATTGGCGCGCGCCATGAAACCAATGCGGTGATGATGGCCATGGGCTATGCCGCCGCCACCGGCAAGCTGGGTGTCGCCTTGGTGGGCCGCGGGCCGGCCATGGCCAATGCCATGCATGGCACGATTTCGACCGCCAAATCCGGCATGCCGGTGCTGATCATCAGTGGGGACGCACCGATAGGCCGCGGCCTCGTCAACGGGCTGGGGCCGGACCTCAAGGCGTTTCCAGCTGCCACCGTTGTGCGCGCCTGTGGCATCCCGACCTTCCAGCCCAGCAGTGCTGACGCGGCGCGGCAGTCGCTGGCGGATGCGGTGGCCGAGGCCTCGCTCGGCAAGACCTCGGTGCTCTTGCTGCCCACCGATGTGCAGGTGGGGTACACCAGCGTGAGCGACGGGCCGTCACCGGTGAAACTGTCGTTGCCGCCCAAGGCACAGCCTGGGCGCCAGTCGGCCATTGACACGGCCGCCGGCCTGCTGCGCCAGGCACGCCGGCCGCTGATCGTCGCCGGGGTGGGCGCCCACCGTGCCGGCGCGCGGCAGGCGCTGGAAGCGCTGGCCGAGCAGACCGGCGCGTTGTTGGTGAACGCCCTCAAGGCCAAGGACCTGTTTCGCGACAACCCCTACAACCTGGGCATCCTGGGGTCCTCGTCAACCTCGGTAGCGCGCCGTTACATCGAGCAGGCAGACTGCGTGCTGGCAGTCGGCGTGGCACTGAACTCCTTGACCATGAGTTCGGGTATCGCACTACCGGCCGTTCCCGTGATCCATGTGGACAGTGTGCGCACCAACATCAACCGCTGGTGGCCTGCGGATGTCGGCATTGTGGGCGATGCCAAAATGGTGGCCGAGCAACTGGCGGCCGCCCTGCCCGCGCGGCCAGCCGCCGACAAGCCTTGGCACACCGAGCAGGTGCGCGCGGAGATTGCGGCCTTTGAGCACACCATGGATTTCCAGGTGGCGCATACCGCCAGCACCATCGACCCGCGGGTCCTGACGCTGGAACTCAGCCGCATGTTGCCCGAGAACCGCCACATCGTGTACGACGGCGGCAACTTCATGGCCAACTGGGCCTATTTTTCGGTGCCAGGCCCCAGCCATTTCACGCACAGCCTGGACTCCGGCTCGGTCGGGCTGGGCCTGGGCACGGCCATTGGCGTCGCACGCGGCCGGCCGGACCGCACGGTGGTGGTCATGATCGGCGACGGCGGCATGCTGATGTCCATGGGCGAAATCGAAACCATCATTCGCGAAGACCTGCCGATGATCGTGGTCGTGATGAACGATGCCGCCTACGGCGCGGAAGTGCACATCCTGCGCGGCCAAAACATGCCAGTGGCCAAGGCGAAGTTTTTTGATGTTGACTTCGCGCCGATGGCCGAGCCGCTCGGCTTTGACTGCCACACCGTGCGCTCGGTCGCCGACCTGCAAAAGCTCGCACCCTTGCTGGCCAAGCCGGAGGGTCCGATGGTGATTGATTGCAAGATCAACGGCGAGGTGATTGCCCCGTTCATCACGGAATTCATCCACAAAGACACCGGGCCGAAACACTGAGGCGCTGGCCGACAGCGACAGCGGCAAGAACCAAGCGAAGTCAGACTCGGCGTCAGGCTGCGCGTGCCAAGGCCCGGGTTTCAGCCGCCAGCCGCGTGATGCGCGCCCAGTCGCCGCTTACCAGCGCATCGGCCGGCACCAGCCAGGAGCCGCCGACGCAGACCACATTGGGCAGCGCCAGAAAATCAGCCGCGTTTTGTGGGGTCACGCCGCCGGTCGGGCAAAACTTGACATCGAAAAACGGGCCGCTCCAGGCCTTGAGCATGGCCGGGCCGCCGGCCTGCATGGCGGGGAAAAACTTGAGCTCGGTGAAACCGTCTTCCTGTGCCAGCATGATCTCGCTGCCGGTGGCCACGCCGGGCAGCAGCGCGAGACCGGCATCGCGGCAGGCCTGGCCCACCGCCGGCGTGTAGCCGGGGCTGACCGCAAAGCGGGCGCCGGCGCGGGCCGCCGCCTGTGCGTCGGCGCGGCTGCGCACCGTGCCGGCGCCCACCGCCGCCTCGGGCACCTCACGCGCAATCGCCTCGATGCAGGCCAGCGCCTGCGGCGTGCGCAGCGTGACCTCCAGCATGCGGATGCCGCCGGCCAGCAGCGCGCGGGCCATGGGCACGGCGTGCGCCACGTCGTTGAGCACGATCACCGGGATCACCGGCGCGTCTTGCATCACTCGCAACGCGCTCAAGGCATGTGTCGTCATGGGTTTGTCCTTTAATGTCGGGTTTGGCTTAGAGCCAGCTGCAAGCGCCCTGCTCTGCCGTCAAGGCGCTGCGCCGCATGCCGGCAAACAGTTCACGCCCCATGCCCAGGCCATTGGCGGTGCGCAGGGCATCGGGCAGCGTGGCCAGCTCGCGCGCCAGCCATTCGGCTTCGGGCACCAGCACCTCCAGTCGGCCGGCGGCGGCGTCAAGTCGAATCACATCGCCATCGCGCAGGCGTGCCAGTGGCCCGCCGTCGGCGGCTTCGGGCGAGACATGGATGGCGGCCGGCACCTTGCCCGAGGCGCCGCTCATGCGGCCATCGGTCACCAGCGCCACCCGGAAACCTCGGCCCTGAAGCACCGCCAAGGGCGGCGTGAGCTTGTGCAGCTCGGGCATGCCATTGGCCTGCGGTCCCTGCCAGCGCACCACGCACACCACATCCCGCTCCAGTTCGCCGGCCTGGAAAGCTTCTTGCAACGCGTCCTGTGAGTCAAACACACGAGCCGGCGCCTCGATCAGATGCCGATCCTCAGGCACGGCCGAGACCTTGATCACGGCCCGGCCCAAGGGGCCCTGCAAGAGCTTGAGGCCGCCGCTGGTGCTAAAAGGCTGGCTGGCTGGCCGCACCACCGTCTCGTCGCGCGAGGCGCCGGCGGTTTGCCAGCGCAGACCGTCGCCCGCAGCTTCCGGGATGCTGGTGAACTCGCGCAGGCCGCCGCTGCGTACCGTCAGCACATCGGGGTGCATGAAGCCGGCGTCGAGCAACTCGCGAATGACATAGCCGGGGCCGCCAGCCGCCTGGAACTGGTTGACATCGGCGCTGCCATTGGGGTAGACCCGGCTCAGCAGCGGCACCACCTCGGACAGGGCGGCAAAGTCGTCCCAGTCGATCACGATGCCGGCCGAGCGCGCCACCGCCACCCAGTGGATCAGGTGGTTGGTGGAGCCACCGGTGGCCAGCAGGGCCACCATGGCATTCACGATGCAGCATTCGTCCACCAGCACCCCTATAGGTGGAACCGGGTGGGCAGCACCGGCGCTCTGCCGCCCAAGGACCGTGCGCACCGCCTCGCGGGTAAGTTCTTCGCGCAGGTCCTCGCCGGGGTTGATGAAGGCGGTGCCGGGCACGTGCAGGCCCATGGCTTCGAGCAGCATTTGGTTGCTGTTGGCGGTGCCGTAAAAGGTGCAGGTGCCGGGGCCGTGGTAAGCGGCCGATTCGGCCTGCAGCAGCTCGGCACGGCCCACCAGGCCCTGCGCCGCCTGCTCACGCACCTTGGCCTTGGCGTTGTTCGACAGGCCCGAGGTCATCGGGCCGGCCGGCACAAACACCGTGGGCAGGTGGCCAAAATGCAGGGCGCCGATCAGCAGCCCGGGCACGATCTTGTCGCACACGCCCAGCATCAGCGCGCCATGAAACACATCATGGCTCAGAGCCACCGCAGTGGCCATGGCGATCACATCGCGGCTAAACAGGCTCAGTTCCATGCCGGGCGTGCCCTGCGTCACGCCGTCGCACATGGCCGGCACACCGCCGGCCACCTGCGCAGTAGCACCCAGGCGGCGCGCCTCGACCTTGATCAAATCCGGGTAGTGCTGCAGCGGCGCATGGGCTGAGAGCATGTCATTGAAGGCGGTGACGATGCCGATGTTGGGCGCGCGCTCGGCCACCACGCGCAACTTGTCGTTGGCCGGCAGCGCGGCAAAAGCATGCGCCACGTTGGCGCAGCCCAGCCGCTCGGCGCCTGGCCGGCGCTGCCCGGCCTCGGCCACCCGCTGCAGGTAGGCGCTGCGTGAACCACGGCTGCGCTCGCGGATGCGGGTTGTCACGGCCTCGACCTTGGAATGAAGTTTCATGATGTTTGGTAACAAAATTACAACACGTATCGTACGCCCGAATGGCCTGGTTTGACCAGCAATAGTTACCAGCCGGTTACCAACCATGGCCACCCCGGGCGCCTGACATGACAAACCTACAATGGGTTTGAGACTGCCAATCAGGCATCTTCCTAGACTTGGAATTGAACATGTCCGTCGTCAAAGCCAACCTTGGCCGCGCATTCACCCAAACCCTGACCAGTCCCGCCCTGCAGCGGCTGCGCCGCGGGGCGCATGCCCTCAAGCGCCGTCTGTTGCGGCAGGCGCCAGAGGTGCATTATTTTCACCAGGTGGACGACCCGTACAGCCATCTGACTGCACTGCAGCTGCAGCCCCTGCAGGCCAAATACCAGGTTCGGCTGGTGCCCCATCTGGTGCCAGCCCCTGACGCGTCTGCCGCGCCTGAACAACAGAAGCTGCGCGACTGGTCGTGCCTGGATGCCGATCGTCTGGCGCTCAGCCTGGGGCTCATGACGCCGGATTTTTCGCAGCAGCCCAGTGCGCCGGCTGTGGCAGCCGCGCAGTCCGCCGCCGTCAAGCTGCTGTCGCAGCCGGACTGGGCGACGGAGTTGGTGCAACGCAGCGACGCACTGTGGCGCGGCGAGAGCGAGCCCCAGCCTGACCGACGGCCGGCTGAGCCCAGCCCACAAGCCCGCGACGCGCTAATGCGCGGCGCCGCCCTGCGACGACGGTGGGGGCACTACCTGGGGGCGACCTTTTACTTTGAGGGCGAGTGGTACTGGGGCGTGGACCGCCTGCACTACCTGGAGCAGCGCCTCAACGAGGCCGGGCTAGCCCGGGCTGCCGCGCCCGAACCGCCGCTGCTGCCTGCCGCCGCGCTACAGTTTTGGCCAGCACAGGCCAGCACCAGGCAGCGCCCGGTGATCCATTTCTACTGCTCGCTTCGCAGTCCCTACACCTACCTGGCGGCCGCCCAGGTACGCCGACTGGCTGATCACTACGGGGCCGAGCTACGGCTGCGTTTTGTCTTGCCCATGGTGATGCGCGGCCTGCCGGTGCCATTGGCCAAACGCCTGTACATCCTGCACGACAACAAGCGCGAAGCCAAGCGGCTGGGCCTGCCCTTTGGCTGCGTGGTGGACCCGGTGGGCGAGCCGACCGAACGTGGCCTGGCACTGCTGCACAAGGCGATCGCCCTCGGCAAAGGGCCGGCGCTGGCCGAGTCGTTTTTGCAGGGGGTGTTTGCCGAAGGGGTCGATGCCGGCAGCGACACCGGCTTGTCACTGATCGCCAGCCGGGCCGGTTTGAGCGCGGCCGATGTGGCCGCCGCCCTGGCCGACAGTGGCTGGCGGGCCGTGGCCGAAGCCAACCGTGCCGACCTGTTGGCGCGCGGGCTCTGGGGCGTGCCCTCGTTTCGGATCAATGAGCGGCCCGCCGTCTGGGGGCAAGACCGGCTCTGGATGCTGGAACAAGACCTGATCCAGACGGTGACAGCGCCACCGATGGCTGGCGAGACCGTTTAGACGCCCAGCATACGCGCCAGGCGCACCATCAAGCCCTGCGCCCAGGGTGCCACGTAACGCAGGCGCGGTCTTTTGGCCTCGGCCGCCTTGACGATCTGGGCCACGATGCTGCGGGTGTTGCGCGCCTCCAAAAAGGCAAAGGTGCGCTGCTCCTGGCGCCGCATCTTGGCAGCCTGACCATAAAAATACGACGATTCGGTCATCCAGGCGTATTTGCTGTCGGTCATGGCCTGGTTAAAGCCGGTGTGGATGGCGCCGGGTTCGATCAGCGCCACGTGCACATTTTTACCCAGCTGGTCCAGCTCAGCGCGCAAGCCCGCGCCGGCGGCTGACAGGGCGAACTTGGTCATTGAGTACGGCATCAAAAATGGCATGGGCAGCCGCCCGGCAATGGAGCTGACCAACAGCACTGTGCCGCGCTGGCGCGCGATCATGCCCTTGAGCGCCAGCTGGGTCAGGGCCAGCGTGGCGAACAGGTTGACCTCAAACACCCGCCGCACCCGCTCCAGGTCGATTTCGGCCAGCGAGCCCGACTCGCCGATGCCGGCGTTGTTGATCAGCACGTCCAGCGGCAGCGGCAGCACCAGAGCGCGGTCCTCGGGCTGGGTGATGTCCAACTTGAAGACCTGAAACATTTGACCCCGGGCGGTGCACTCGGCGCGCAATTGTTCCGCCTGCGCTTCATTGAACGTGGTGGCGATGACCTGGTGGCCGCGCGCCGCCAACGCAAAAGCGGCATCGCGACCGATGCCGGTGCCGGCACCGGTGATCAAAATGGTTTTTTTCATGTGAGCCCTGTTCTTACCTGAGCGGGCCAGCTTACTCCACACACACCCGCGCCAACTTGCCCATGGAACACCAGTACAGGTCCCGGCCCCAGCCGACACTGGGAAACACCACGCCCTGGGTCAGCCCGCCCACCCGTACCCGGCCGCGCTCGGCGCCGGTTTCGATGTCCAGCACCACAACCTCTTCACCGAAGCGGCGGTAGTCGTTGGTGACCAGTTCGCCGGTGGCTGGGTAGAGCAGCATGTGGCTGGCGCAGCCCAGCTCGCCCTTGTGCCAGAGCGGCTGCAGCGCGCGCAGGGCCGGGTCAAAGCGCCATGCCTGCATCTGGCGGTTGGCCGAGTCGTAGCCGACCACGATGCGGCGCTGCAAGTCCACCAGCGGCGGGTTGGTGATGCTGCCGCCCGGGGCGCCACACACGTCCAGCGCCTGATGGTCGGCTGCATCGCTGAGCGAGACGCGCAGCAAGCGATTGGGCGTCGGGCTGACGCCGGCACCGACCATGCGAAACAGGTAGCGGTGGTGGCCGTTGTCCATGAACCAAGCGTGCTGCCCGTCCAGCACCACATCCCAGCCGTAGCTCTGGCCGCTGGCGCCGATGTAGTCAAAGCGCCAGTCCGCATCAAACACCAGCTGTGACGCAGCATCTGACCAGTGGTAGCGAAAAATGGAGCGCACACCCACCACGTACACCGTGTTGCCGATGGCGCTCAGACGGGCGATCGACGGCTCGGGGCAGTCCTGGTCAGGGCAGGCGCGCGCCGTGGTGGCCGGGTCGACCACGGTCAGGCGCGCGTCCAGGGTGTCCGACAGGTTTTTGGTGACGATCAGGCCGTTGTCCAGCACCACAAACGAGTTGTAGGGGGCATCGATGGGCAGTTGCAGGCTGGCCAGTGGCTGGCACTGGCGGTCAAGCCGGTGCAGGTCGCGGCCGTACACCACAAACAGGTCGCCATTGCGGTGCAGCGCCATGCCGCCCGGCCACATCGGGCCACCGGGCAAGCGGGGCGAGCGGGCCAGCGGCTGCAGGCTGATGGGATCGATGCGTTCAACACAGGCCGTTGTCGGCACGCCCAGCCGGGCGCGCAGCGCCGAGTGGGTCAGCAAATACACCTCGCCCGGGGCGCCGAGCACCGTCATGGTGGACAACAGGGTGTGGCGCGTGGTGCAGCCCAGGCGCTCCCCCGGGCGCAGGTTCAGGCCCGGCGCGCTGGCAATCGGCGCGGTCTGCAGCCGCTGCGGGCCGCCGTCCTCGGCCGGCCAGGGTGAATCAAAATAGCCGTCAGGCCTCATGGATGCTGGGCCCGGCGCTTCCTTTTCCATAGCACACCGGCACCGGTCAGCAGCACCAGCAGCACCAACGCACCCGGCCCGTAGGTGGGAAACCAGTAGTTGTACATGCCGTTGATCAATACCGCCCGCTGCGGGTTGTAGCCCTCGGGCATGGGCAGTACGCCATGGGCTTTCTCGTAGGCCAGGTAATCTTGCTGCATGGCGGCAAACAGCTGCGGCATTTCGGCCTGCAGGTCACGGGTTTCACCCGGGTCCTTGACGATGTCGTACAAGTGCCACTGGCCGTCGCCCACCGGCGGGCTGTTTTTGACCAGCTTGAGGTTACCCCGGAACAGGGCCAGATTGCCGGCCAGTTCGTAGCCCAGCGGCTCGTCAGCAGTGCGCACGCCGGTGGCGGCGCCGGTGAGCAGCGGCAGCAGGCTCTTGCCGGCGATGGGCTCGATCGGCTGGTCGCGGTAGCTGCGGCCGGGCTGGGGCACGCCGGCCAGGTCCAGCAGGGTGGGCGCCAGGTCGGTGACATGCGTGAGCGCATGGCTCAGGGCATTGCCCGTGGCACCGGGCAGGCCGGCAATGAACATCGGCACCCGGATGCCGCCCTCGGCCGCGTAAAACTTGTAGCCGGTCAGCGGCGACGCCATGGCGCTGGCCCAGCTCGGCCCGGGAATGCCATAGGCGCCCTTGCCGCCGAGCTGGTCGACGTCCTGGCTGTACTGGGTTTTGAGCCAGATCTGCGCCTCGTTGTAGTCCGAACCCTCGGCGCCGTTGTCCGACATGAAGACGAACACCGTGTTGTCATAAGCCCCGGTGGCCTTGAGGTGGGCCACCAGCCGGCCGACCTCGGCGTCCATGGCATCGGCCATGGCGGCATAGATTTCCATCTGGCGCTGCTGGTACAGCTTGTCGGCTTCACTCAGCGCGTTCCAGTCGGCCGTGGTGCGCATACGCACCATCGCCGTGTCCATCGGAATCACCCCCAGGGCGGCCGCGCTTTTGCGGCGCTGTTCACGCAGCACGTCCCAGCCGTCTTTGTACTTGCCGCGGTATTTGTCAACGAAGGCCTTGGGTGCCTGAATGGGCACGTGGTTGGCCTGAAAGCCCACGTAGGCAAAAAATGGCTTGTGCTGCGCCGGGTCTGCCTTCAGGTAGCCGATCATGCGGTCGACAAAGTAGGTGGACGAGTAGAACTCGGCCGGCATGACGGCAGGCTTGCCGTCTTCAAACCAGTCCACCCGGGGGCCATGCGGCAGGTAGCGCTTTTGGGGCTGCCAGTTGTCCGAGCCAGTGTCGCCCTGCACGATGGAGCGATCAAAACCGCGCCGGTTGGGCAGGTTGTAAGGCTCGGAGCCCACATTCCACTTGCCGGTGATGTAGGTGCGGTAGCCGCTGTCCTGCAGCAGGCTGGCCACCGTGACCACGTTGGGCGTCATCGAGCCCTGGTAGCCGGGCTTGCCGATGTGCTCGCGCGGCAGGGTCTCGCGCAGGTTGCCTACGCCGTTGCGGTGGTTGTCTACCCCAGTCAGCAGCATGGAGCGAGTGGGCGCGCAGGAGGCGGCGGCATGGAAATTGGCAAACCGGGTGCCCCGCAAGGCCAGCGCGTTCAGGTGAGGCGTGTCGATCTCGCCGCCAAAGGCGCCCAGGTCGGTAAAGCCCCAGTCGTCCGCCACCAGCACCACCAGGTTCGGGCGGGTGGCCGCCGCCAGCACACCACAGGCGCCCGCCAACAGCAGCGCCAGTAGCCAGGTTCTTGAATTTTTCATGGCAGCAGTTTAGCCTTTCATGACAGTCTAAATGCCAAAACAAAACCCAGCTGATGGACGGGACAACCCTACCCTCCACCCCCACAACCCACAGTTAAACTGCGCCAGCGAAAAAAATATATCCGCCACAGCGTATTTGACCTAATGAGCAAAATCCCGCGACCGGAAACCACTGCGCCGTCACCCAAACAGCGCGACGGCCGCCGCAGTCGAACCATTGAAACGCGAAAACGCATTGTTCGTGCCGTGACAGAGTTGGTGCGGGAGGGCAAGGTAGCACCGACCACCGAAGAAGTATCGGCGCGTGCCGACGTGGGTTTGCGCACGGTGTTTCGTCATTTCGACGATATGGACAGCCTGTACCGGGAGATTGACGAGGCGTTAGGGATCAACGTGGCCTTGATGCTGCAAATGATCATGAAAGCGGACACCTGGCAGGAGCGCCTGATGGAAAACATCAAGGCGCGCTGCGAACTGTATGACACGATCACGCCTTTTTTGATCAGCGGCCAGGTGCATCGCCATACATCGGAAGCAGTGGACGCCAGCTTCAGACGCAAAGTCGAATTGGAGCGGGCTGTCTTGCAGCACATTTTGCCCAAGTCGCTCCAAGAGGATACGCCCCGGTTCGAGGCCCTGCTGATGCTGCTCAGCCCAGAGGCTTGGATCCGATTGCGCCGGGATCAAGGCCTGAGTACCGCAGCAGCCATCGCAGCCATCCATGTCGGTGTCCACGCCGTCATCGCACCCCAAAAAACCTGAATCGCCCTGCGCAGCCCTGGCCAGGCGGATCAAGCCTAGCGCGCTGCCCAAATCGCAGAGGCCCGCTCGAGGTCTTGCAAGGTGTCGATGTCAGTCACCGTGCCCGGGTCATTCACTATCAATTCAGTAGCGACTAACGCCCGCAGGACGGGGGCTGCACCCTGATTTCCCTTCAAAGCAAGCAAGGCCTCACGGCAGCTGCGGGCAAAGCCGACTGGGTGGCCGCGTGGCCCGCCCTGTGTCTGAAACACCGGCACCACCACCGCGTGCTGCTGCAAGGCCTGCGCGACTTGCCGCAGCGTGGCGGTCTGGATCAACGGCAGATCACCGGGCAGCACCAGCCAGCCCTGCGCGTCGGCTGTGGCTCGCACGGCGGCGGCGATCGAGTCCCCCATACCCGGGTGGCCAATATCCTCCAGGTGCCAGGGCAAGCCGCTGGCCCGCACCGCGGCCAGCGTGTGCTGCAGCACGGTCTGGTCGCCCAGCATCGCCTGCAGCTTGTGAACCCGCCCGCCTGAGGCCGTGAAGCGCTCGCCCCGGCCGGAGGCCAGTACGAGCACGGTGGGAGGTGGCAATGGGTGGCTTGACTGCATAGCGCTGAGCATGCCAGAAATCAGACCTGTTCGTCGAGCCTGGCCGGCTCTCTATACTGAGGCCATGACATCACTCGCCGACCTCCGCAAAAGCTACGAACGCGCTGAACTCAGCGAAGACGCCTCTCACCCCGACCCGCTGCAGCAGTTCGCGCAATGGCTGCAGGAGGCCATCACGGCCGAGGTGCCTGAGCCCAACGCCATGACCCTGGCCACCGTGGGCAGCGACCTGCGCCCGAGCACGCGGGTGGTGCTGATCAAGGGCTTTGACGCCGGCGGCATCGTCTGGTACACCAATTACGCCTCACGCAAGGGGCAGGAACTGGCCGGCAACCCTTTTGCTGCGCTGCAGTTCCACTGGGTGGAGCTGGAGCGCGTGGTTCGCATCGAGGGCGTGGTGGAGAAGGTCAGCGACGCCGAGAGCGACGCCTACTTCCACAGCCGGCCGCTGGACTCGCGCATCGGCGCCTGGGCCTCGCCGCAAAGCGAGGTGATTTCCGGCCGGGGCGTGCTGGTGGCGAATGCCGCCCGCTACGGCGCGAAGTTTCTGTTGCAGCCGCCGCGCCCACCGCACTGGGGCGGCTACCGGCTCAAGCCCGACAACTGGCAGTTCTGGCAGGGCCGCAAGAGCCGGCTGCACGACCGGCTGCGTTATCGCTTGGCTGACGGCGGCAGTGACGAGCCCTGGGTGCGCGAGCGTCTGGCACCTTAATGCATTAACCCGCGCCGGCAGCCTTACAGCAAAGGCACCAGCGCCATCACCAGCGTCACCGTGCCCAGCGCCAGCGCCGTCGACACTGCCATGCTAGCCGCCACCAGGTCTTGCGCCACGCCATAGCGCTGCGAGAACATGAACACATTGGCGCCCACCGGCAGGCTGGCCGCCACCACCATCACCGTCAGCGGCAGGCCGCTCAGGCCGGTGGCCCAGCCCAGCGCCGCCACCAGCGCCGGCAACAGCAGGTTTTTGAGCAAGCTCAAGCCCAGCGCGCCCCTGAACTGCGCGCCCACCGGCACCCGGGTCAGCGACACGCCCACCAGCAGCAGCGCCAGCGGGCCAAAGGCCTGGCCCAGCAGCAGCAGAGGCCGGTCCAGCACCGGCGGGATCAGCCAGCCGGTCTGGGCAAACAGCAGCCCGACGATGATGGGCAGGGGCACCGGGTGCACGATGCCGCTGCGCACCGCCTCCAGCACCGTGCGCAGCGGGTGGCGCTCCGCACCGGCGGGACCAGTGGCCGCCGTCTCACGGACAGTGGCCAGCTCCAGCACCAGCGTGGCCAGCGTCAGCAGCACCAGCGCATGCACCGAGATCAAGGCAAACAGGATCACCAGCCCGGCCTGCCCGTAGGCCAGCCCCACCAGCGGCGTGCCAATGGCCACCGTGTTGCTGAAGGTGGCGGTCAGCGCCATCAGGATGGCGCGCCGGTTCAGGCCCTGCCAGACCAGCACCGCCACAAACAGCAGCGCGGCACAGACAAAGTACATGGC
>CAJAXU010000284.1 GCA_903948045.1 uncultured beta proteobacterium
GCCCAGGTGCTGCTGGCCGACGAAATCAACCGGGCCAGCCCCAAGACGCAGAGTGCTCTGTTGGAGGCGATGGAAGAAAAGCAGGTCACGATCGAGGGCCAGACCCGACCGCTGCCACAACCCTTTTTTGTGATCGCCACCCAGAACCCGTTGGACCAGATCGGCACCTATGCCCTGCCCGAGTCGCAACTGGACCGTTTTTTGATGCGCATCTCGCTGGGCTACCCGGACCGCGACGCCGAGCGGGCGTTGTTGGCCGGCCACGACCGTCGAGCCTTGGTGGACGCGCTGCCAAGCCTGCTGAGCAGCGCCGAGCTGCAGGCCCTGCAGCAGCGTGTGCTGGCGGTGCATGTGTCAGAGCCCCTGCTGGACTATGTGCAAGACCTGATCGCTGCCACCCGCAACGGCCAGTGGTTTGTGCAGGGGCTCAGCCCACGGGCCGGCATGGCCGTGTTGCGGACCGCCCGCGCCCAGGCTATGCTGAGCGGGCGCGACTACGTGGCACCGGATGATGTCCAGGCCATCCTGCCACAAACCGTGGCGCACCGGCTGCTGCCGCTCAGCCAGTCCGGGCGCGGCGCCGCGGAACAGGTGCGCGCAATGCTTGAGGCTATTCCCCTTCGCTAGGCCGCCGCCCGCATGCCCGCCAACACCCTGCCGCCGACGGCCCTGCCAGCCATCTGGCGGCAGCCAATCCAGCACTTGCGAGCGCGTTGGCGCCGCTGGTGGCTGCACCGCTTGCCCGCCGCCGACAGCGTGGTCCTGACGCAACGACTGGTTTACGTGCTGCCTAGCCGGCCGGGCCTGATGCTGGCGGCCACGCTGCTGGTGTTGCTGGCCACTGCCATCAATTACCAGCTGAACCTGGGTTACCTGTTGACTTTCATGCTGGCGGGCTGCGCCGCAGTCAGCCTGCACCTGTGCCACGGCACTCTGCGTGGCTTGCAGCTGAACCTGCTACCGCCAGCGCCGCAGTTCGCGGGGAGCGCCGCTGCCCTGCAACTCCGCCTGCACAACCCGCGGCGTGGTGGACGCTACGGCATCGGCCTGTCGGTCTGGGGCGAGGACCAGTGGGTCTGGACCAACGTGCCGTCTCAAGGCAGCGCCAATGTACAGCTGGCCTTTGCGCCGCCGCGACGTGGCCTGCAGCCCCTGCCGCTGCTGACGGCCGAGACCCGCTTCCCCCTGGGTACGTTTCGGGTCTGGAGCCTGTGGCGACCGGCGGCTGAGCTGCTGGTGTATCCGGCACCTGAAGCGGCGGCGCCACCGCTACCGTCCGGCGAGCCGCGCGACGGGGCGGCCACCCAGTCACCACGCCAGCAGGGCGACGAGCATGACGGCCTGCGCGCCTACCGCCGCGGCGACCCCTTGAAACGGGTGGTTTGGAAGAAAATGGCCAAAACCGGTGAACTGGTCAGCCGCGACGAGGCGCGCTCGCAAGCGATGGTGCTGTGGCTTGACCTGCGCCTGACCGGCCTGACCGATGCAGAGCGGCAGTTGTCGCGCTTGTGCGCCTGGGTGCTGCAAGCCGAGCGACTCGGCCTCGACTACGGACTGCGGCTGGGTGCTGTGACCCTGGGGCCGGACCAGGGTGAGGCGCACAAGCAACGCTGTCTGGAAGCCCTGGCCCGTTACTGAGGCTGCACGCCCATGGCCCGCCAAGCACCCCCAACCCGCCTGCAAGGCCTGCTGCAAGTGATGCAGCATTGGCCGCGTGACACCCGCGACACGCTGTTCATGCTGGCCGTCATTGCCTGGGTGTTGTTGCTGCAGGTCAGCCACCTGCCGCTGTGGTGCAGCCTGACCGCTGCCGCGGTGCTGCTGTGGCGTGCTGGCCTGACGCTGACCGGCCGTCCCTTGCCAAGCCGGTGGTGGCTGCTGCTGGTGCTTGGTTTGGCCTTGGCGGCCACCCTCTTGACCTACCGCACCGTGCTGGGTCGCGACGCCGGGGTGACCCTGACGGTGGTGCTGCTGACCCTCAAGACCTTGGAGTTACGGGCCCGCCGGGATGCCTTTGTCGTGTTCTTTTTGAGCTTTTTTACCCTGCTGACCACCTTTTTTTACTCCCAATCGCTGCTGACCGCCCTGGCCATGCTGCTGGCCTTGCTGGGCCTGCTGACAGCCCTGGTCAATGCGCACTTGCCCGTCGGCAAACCGACGCTGCTGCAGTCGGCCCGTATCGCTGGCGGCATGGCGCTGCTGGGCGCGCCGATCATGGCCGTGCTGTTCATGCTGTTTCCACGCGTCGGACCGCTGTGGGGCCTGCCGGCCGACGCCATGAGTGGGCGCAGCGGGCTGTCGGCCACCATGGAGGTCGGCAACGTGGCACAACTGGCGCTCGACAGCAGCATTGCCATGCGCGTGCGGTTTGAGGGGACAGCCCCACCCGCCTCTAGCCTGTACTTCAGGGGGCCGGTGCTGTCGACCTTCGACGGGCGGGCCTGGCGTGCCCTGCGCAGCGACTTCCCGCCCGGCATGCAGCTGGGCGCCGACTTGCAGGTGCGTGGCGCTGCCGTGCGCTACGAGGTCACCCTTGAACCCAGCTACCGGCCCTGGTTGCTGCTGCTCGACGCCAGCCCCGAGGCGCCCGTGTTGAAAGGGCTGCGGGCCGGCATGACGCCTGAGCTGCAATGGCTGACGGATCGGCCGGTGACGGACCTGTTGCGTTACCGCGCTGAAGCCTACACCGACTTCCGCCACGGCCCGTCGCGTCTGCTGACGGGCCTGCAGGACTACCTGACTCTGCCACCTGGCTTCAATCCACGCACCCTCGCACTGGCAGCCCAAATGCTGCGTCAGCCCGAGCTGCGCCAAGGCGACGGGGCGAGCCTGGTGGCAGCCGTGCTGCAGCGCCTGCGCAGTGGTGGCTACACCTACACCCTGAGCCCGGGGGTGAGCGGCCAGCACAGCGCCGACGAGTTCTGGTTTGACGGCAAACAGGGCTTTTGTGAGCACATTGCCTCCAGCTTTGTGATTTTGATGCGAGCCATGGACGTGCCGGCGCGGGTTGTCACCGGTTACCAGGGCGGCGAGCGCAACCCGGTCGACGATTTCTGGGTGGTGCGCCAGCGCGATGCCCACGCCTGGGCCGAGGTCTGGCTGGCTGGACGCGGCTGGGTGAGGATCGACCCAACGGCGGCCGTGGCACCCGGCCGCATCGGCACGCTGGAACGGCTGGAAGCACCCGAGAACGCCATCGCCACAGCCCTCACCGCGGTCAGCCCGCAACTGCGCCTGACGCTGCGTATGCTGTGGGATGCCACCAACAACCGCTGGAACCAATGGGTGCTGAACTACGGCCAGGACCGGCAGCTGAATTTACTGCGCAACCTCGGTTTTAACGCGCCCAGTTGGGAGACGGCCAGCTACCTGCTGATTGCCATCGTGGTGCTGGCCAGCCTGGTGGGCGTGGCCTGGATCCTGTGGGACGGGCGCCGCCAGGACCCCTGGCTGCGGCTGCTGGCACGCGCCGCAGCGCGGCTGGCCAAACGTGGTGTGCCGCTACCGCCGCAATGCACGCCACGGGAGATGGCACGCCTCACGCTGGCGCAACTTGGCGACAGCAACGCCTTTGCGTTGGCCATGCGAGACTGGCTGCTGCGCCTGGAGGCCCAGCGCTATGCCCCGACCCGAGGCGCGCGCGAGCGGCTCGTTACACTGGGCCGAGACCTGCAACGCATTCCCCAGCCCACGTGAGCTCACATCGTCTTTTAATTGCTACTGTATTTATAGCTATAGCCCTTATATCCACGGGGGCTAGCGCACTAAAACACCCCAAGAAAAAGGCGGTAGCGGTGGCGGTCAAGTCGCTGGCCCTGCCAGCCCCGGCTACGGGCCCCGCCTATGCCAGCCGTGACGAGGTGATGCTGGCCGCTGACGAGATTGCGGCCCGGCGCGAGCTAGACCCGGGCTGGGTGCGCCGCATGATCGGCCAGGCCCATTACAGCCCCCAGGTCGCCAAATTCATTCTGCCGCCTGCCGTGGGCACGCCCAAGAACTGGGCAGCCTACCGCAGCCGCTTTCTGGAGCCGGTGCGCCTGGCTGCAGGTGTCAAGTTCTGGCGCGCACACCGCAAGACGCTGTTGCGGGCGGAAAAGGACACGGGCGTGCCGGCCAGCCTGATCGTGGGCGTGATCGGGGTCGAGACGCTGTACGGCCAGCATGTCGGCAACTTCCGGGTGCTGGACGCGCTGACCACGCTGGCTTTTGATTTCCCGGCCGCTCACCCGCGCGCGGCGGAGCGCAGCGCCTTCTTCAAGGCCGAGCTCGAGCAACTGCTGGTCTTGAGCCAGCGCAACCGGGTCGACCCCTTAAGCTGGCGCGGCAGCTACGCTGGTGCCATGGGTTTGCCGCAGTTCATGCCATCAAGCTGGGCCCGCTACGCGGTCGATTTTGACCAGGATGGCCGCATTGACCTGTTTGCCAGCCCGGCGGACGCCATCGGCTCGGTGGCCAATTATTTCAAGGCCTTCAACTGGCAACCTGGCCTGCCCACGCATTACCCCGTGCGTTTTGACACGGAGCGGCTGGACCTGGACGCCCTGCTCGTACCCGACATCCTGCCCACTTTCAGCGTGGCCAGCTTCCAGGCCAAAGGCGCGATGTTGGAAGGTGCCGCGCTGGCCCATACCGGCCCGCTGGCGCTGGTGGAGCTGCAAAATGGCGCTGAGCCGCCAAGCTATGTGGCCGGCACCGACAATTTTTACGCGGTGACACGCTACAACTGGAGCAGCTACTACGCCATGGCGGTGATCGAGCTCGGGCAGGCGGTTGCGCAAGAAATGGAAGGCAAACCCTGATTGCCGCAGCCCATGAAACCGCTGAATCGCAAGAAACTGCTGCTAACTAAATGGACGGCGGTAAAGCCCCCGGCAAGACAAAGGCACTGTCTGATCCGCAAGATGTTCAACCTGAATTGCCCACCGACCCGGTTGTAGTGGTGCAAATCGAAGCCGTATTTTTTAAAGCCACGCAGATCATTGCGGGGGCGCTAACTGCAAGATGACAGCGTTTGGAGCCAGGGTTGGGTTTGATGGGATAACCTGTCACGTAGATGGTCAGCATTTGAGCGATCAGGTTTATCTTTATGCACTGCATGCTTGAATCTATATTTAAAGTTGATGTGCTTTAAATTCCTATCGAAATTTCACCTGAGGTAAAGAAAATGTCTGACCGGATAATTTGCTCTAACGGTGTTGGCTTTTTTCGTCGAATTGTTCTTGCGTTGCTTGCTCTTGCATGGTTTTGCAGTGTTTGCTCGACTGCACAAGCCGAACCTATTCAGGTTCCCCGGTATGACGACTCTGACGACTATTTACCCTCAGCCGAGAAGCGAAATAAAAATAACATCCGGCTACTTTTGAAACAGCAAGAAGGCGAAGTGATCTTCAAAGTCGCCAGCCCACGCAACGTCCTGATCGACGTGGTAGCAAAAGTACCCGCTGATGCTGATGCCGCTGTGGTTATGCTGCTAGGCGGCAACGGCGTTTTATCAATTGTTGATAACAGGCTTGACCGGTCATTCAGTTTCCAGCCACGTTCGAGGGATTATTGGTGGTCACAAAGGTTCGCAACCTTCGTGGTCGATGCACCATCAGACCGTCTTGGGAAAGATGGCATTCAGGACACAAAGTGGCGATCTGGAACTGAGCACAGGACAGACCTTCAAGCAGTACTTGACGAAATCGGCAAGCGATTTACAGGCCCGATCGTCATCTTTGGCCATTCGAACGGTGCCATTTCATTGGGCAATCTGGCATCGCTGGCCAGCCCCAAAGTAAAGTTGTACCTTATCAGCAGCGCAGCCCATTTCAAGCCGAACACCGAAATCATGCGAGAAGTTGAATACAAGGCCCCAGTCGTTTTTTTTGAGCACAAGAAAGACGCTTGCCCGGAATCTAGAAGCAAAGAGGCGGAGCAGTTTTTCAATGCATTAAAAGCACCGACAAAGCGTTTTTTTTGGGTTGATGGTGGAAGCGATCCGATCAGCGGGCCATGTGGACCCTTTACACACCATAGCTACTTCGGCATCGAGAAAGCAACCATTGATCGCATGGCCGCAGAGATACGAGCGGCCTTGTAGTGATCCCAAGTCAGATCATCTCCGCCCACGCCAAGTTCATCACGCGCTACAACTGGAGCAGCTACTACGCCATGGCGGTGATCGAGCTCGGGCAGGCGGTGGCGCAAGAAATGGAAGGCAAACCCTGAGGGTGTTCACGCAAGAACCCTTTTGAGGCCCAAAAAACTGCTGCTGACCAAGTGGAGCACTGTCACACCCGTGGCCAAGCAGGTGATTGCTTGGCGTGAACTTCAGGATGACGAGGTGTGGCGGCAGGGGTTGTGCTGGGAAATGGCCTCTGGGCCAGCGCGGCATTGTTGGGCGTCAGCACTTTATTTGCCTTGTTCCCCTCACTTTTTTTGACCATCAAACTGTGTGGCGCAGCCTACATTGCTTGGCTGGGTATCCATTTGCTGCGAACGGCCAGAACCCCCCTGCCTTCTGGCTCAGAGTCCCCTGATGACCCCGAGTTGTCCGCCATGTTCCGCAAGGGTTTGTCCACCACCATGGCCAACCCCAAAGCTGCTCTTTATTACGCATCGGCCCTGTCGTCCGCTGCACCCGAAAGTGCCAGCTTTCTTTTTTTGTGTCTGATGGTGGCCACCGTAGTCGCTGTCGCCGTGCTTTGGTTTTCGGTGGTTGTCAGCATTTTGACGATCCCACGAGCCGGCCAAGCCTTCCGCAGGTTCAAAGTTTATTTTGAGTCCGTGTTCGGCCTGTTATTGCTGGCTTTCGGACTCAAGCAACTGATGTCCAGAGTTTGAGTGGTTTGATGGTGGTGAGGGGTCGGTCCTGTGTGAAACCGTTTTTTGAACGCTTTTGTACGTTTTAAGCTGGAGCAGGTACTACGCACTGGCGGTGATCGAGCTGGGACAGGCGGTGGCGCAAGCGAGCCAATCCCGCTAACAACAAACCCCCTGTTGCCATTGCCAGGCCTTTATCTTGTAAAACCGCGGCCTTGGCTGGCGTAAAAAACCGGATACTCAGGCGCATCCTGACATCACGCATCCCACGCCGAACCCACGCCGAGCCGCCCCTTGAAAAAGATATTTCGCCACACGCACATGTCGGGCATGGTCTACGGTACGGTGGCCGTGGTGCTGATCCACGTGGTGGGCACCGTTGGCTATTGGTACCTGGGCCGCCCCAATGCCACCTGGATCGACAGTTTTTACATGACTTTCATCACCGTGGCCACCATTGGCTACGGCGAGGTCATCGACCTGTCTCACCACCCTATGGGCCGCCTGTTCACGGTGTTCATCGCGGTCCTCGGCATTGGGACCATGAGCTACCTGTTTTCAACCTTTGTCGCACTGCTGCTGGAATCCGGCCTGAACACCGCCTTGAGGAAAAAACGCATGGAAAAAGAAATTAGCAGACTCGATGGCCACTACATCGTGTGCGGTATCGGCCGGGTTGGCAACAACGTGGCCTATGAATTACTCAAAACCAAGCGCACCATGGTGGTGATCGAAAC
>CAJAXU010000285.1 GCA_903948045.1 uncultured beta proteobacterium
GGCACCTTTGTGATGGAGGGTGCGGCCATGCTGGGCGAAGGCATCCCGGCCCCGGTGATCGAAAACGCCGGCATCCAGTGCGGCATGCCGGTCGGGCCGCTGGCGGTACTGGACGAAACCGCACTCAGCCTGAGCCTGCATGTGATGGAGCAGACCATGGCAGATTTTGCGGCAGAGGGCCGCAGCTACACCCCCACACCGGGCGAGCAACTGGTGGCCGACATGGTGCGGCAACATGGGCGCCCGGGCCGCGCTGGGGGCGGCGGCTTTTACGACTATCCCGCCGAGAAAGGCGCACGCAAAGCACTGTGGCCGCAGCTCAAAGTGCTTTACGAGGAGCCGGGCCAAGCCTGGGCCATGGCCGACATTCAGGACCGGCTGCTGTACCGCCAGGCGGTGGAGACGGCGCGCTGCCTGAGCGAGAACGTGCTGACCAGCGTGGCCGAGGCCAACATCGGCTCCATCTTCGGCATCGGCTTTCCGGCCTGGACCGGCGGCGCCATGCAGTTCATCTACGGCATGGGGGTTGAATCCTTTGAGCAGCGCGCGGCCGAGCTGGCGCAGCGCTTCGGCCCTGGCTTTGCGCTGAGCGACGAGGTGCGGGCCGCGATCCGGCGCTACCAGCCGGTTTATTGAAAACCTGAACGCCCTACTCTGCGCAGGGCTAACCTTGAGCCCTGAAGGACCAGGGTTTTGCGCTTGAACCCCTGTTGACCGAAGCTGGTTTAGGCTTTTTTGGCCTTCACCAACTTGCCTGAGAAACATGAAACACAAATGTGAACTGGTTTCATAGACTAGAGCCCTTGCCACCTTCTCTGCTGGAGACCGCCTTTGAACCGCATCACCAAAGCCCTGCTGGCCCTGGTCATCCTCGCCACCCTGCTGGTCGGCCTGGCGCTGGCCTTCCAAAAACCCCTCGCCACCTGGGTGCTGCAGAAGATGGTGGAGCGCAACGCCGGGCGCGACATCATCCCCAGCCTGCCCGACGGGCTGCACCTGGCGCTGTGCGGCACGGGCTCTCCGTTTCCTGACCCGACCCGCGCTGGCCCCTGCTCGGCCATCATTGCCGGCGACCGGCTGTTTATCGTGGACGCCGGCGAGGGCAGCGCCCGCACCCTGGCCTACATGGGCATCCCGGCCGGCCGCATCGAGGCCATCTTTCTGTCCCACTTCCATTCCGACCACATCGACGGCCTGCCGCCCTTCATGCTTCAGCGCTGGGGCACCAGCAGCGCCCTCACGCCCACACCCATTTACGGCCCGACCGGCGTGGAGAAAGTCGTCGAGGGTTTTCGTGCCGCCTATGTGCTGGATTTTGGCTACCGCATCGCCCACCACTCGGAGCGCATCATGCCCCCCGGCGGCAGCGGCGGCAAAGGCATTCCGTTCGATCTACCGGCCGTGGGCCAAGGCGACCAGGTGGTGGTGCTGGACGACAAGGGCCTCAAGGTCACCGCCTTTCGCGTCAACCACGCACCCATCGAGCCAGCCGTGGGCTACCGCTTTGACTACAAGGGCCGCTCCATCGTGATCAGCGGTGACACTGTCACCAGCCCCTCGCTGGTGACGGCGGCCAAGGGCGCCGATATTCTTGTGCACGAGGCCCTGCAGCCCAAGCTGCTCAAGCTGCTGGAATCGCACTTTGAGAGCCGCAAGATGGAGCAGCTGACTCATGTGATGCGGGACATCGTCAACTACCACACCACGCCCGAACAGGCCGCCGCACAGGCCAGCGCCGCCGGCGCCAAGCAACTGGTGTTCAACCACGTCGTGCCACCGATGCCGCTCAGCTTTGCCTACCCGGCCTTCATGGGCGACGCCAAAGACTTTTACAAGGGCCCGATGACGGTCGGCGAAGACGGTATGTTGTTCTCGCTGCCGGCGGGTGGCACCGACAGCAGCAGCAGCAAACTGTTTTGAGCCCCGCCATGACCGCCCCACTCCCACGCATCCACTCAGACCGGGTGCTGCGCACGCCAGAAGAGCGCTTTGCCGGCCTGACCGACTTCCCCTACACCCCGCA
>CAJAXU010000286.1 GCA_903948045.1 uncultured beta proteobacterium
CACCTGTTTTTGTACCAGCGGTGTCAGTACCCAGCCCGGGCAGATCGCGTTGCAGGTGACGCCGGTGGTGGCGTTTTCCAGCGCGGTGACCTTGGTCAGGCCCACCAGCCCGTGCTTGGCCGCCACATAGGCTGACTTTTCTGCCGAGGCCACCAGGCCGTGGACTGAGGCCAGGTTGATGATGCGGCCCCAGTTGGCCTCACGCATGGCCGGCAGCGCCAGCCGGGTGGCATGGAACGCGCTGCTGAGGTTGATGGCGATTACGGCGTCCCAGCGCTCGGTCGGAAAATTTTCGATCCGGGCCACATGCTGGATACCGGCGTTGTTGACCAGGATGTCGACGCGGCCGAAGGTGCTGGCCGCAAAAGCCATCATGGCCTCGATCTCGGCGGGCCGGCTCATGTCGGCGCCGTGGTAGCCCACCTGCACGCCCAAGGCGGCAATGGCGGCGCGCGGGCCGTCCACATCGCCAAAGCCATTGAGCACGATGTTGGCGCCCTGGGCCGCCAGCGCCCGGGCGATACCCAGGCCGATGCCGCTGGTGGAGCCGGTGACCAGCGCTGTTTTACCTTTTAGCATGGTGATTCCTTCTGAGTTGGCTTTACGATAGCCGTTGATCCAACCCCGATTTCACCATGACTGAACCGACCCGCCACTTCGTCCATTGTCCCGATGCCGCCAATGGCCACCGCATGGCCTACTGGTCCTGGGGCCAACCCGACGCGGCCCATGTGGTGCTGTGCGTGCATGGCCTGACGCGCCAGGGGCGCGATTTTGACGTGCTGGCCCAGGCCCTTTGCGCACGCGCCGGCGATGGCCTGCGCGTAGTCTGCCCGGACGTGGTGGGCCGCGGCGACAGCGATTGGCTGGCCGACCCCATGGCCTACCAGGTGCCGACCTACGCCGCCGACATGCTGACCCTGATCGGCGAACTGCGCGCGACCAGCCTGGACTGGGTCGGCACCAGCATGGGTGGCCTGATCGGCATGGCGGTGTGTGCCCACCTGGGTGCGGGCGGCGTACGCCGGCTGGTGCTCAATGACGTCGGCCCCACCATCGAGTGGCTGGCTTTGCAACGCATCGGCCAGTACCTGGGCCGGGGCGGCGAGTTTGAGACGCTGCAGCAGGCGGCCGACGCGCTGTGGGCCATTGCCAGCAGCTTCGGGCCGCACAGCCCGGCGCAGTGGCTCGCCTTATCCCGTCATATGGTCAAGCCGGTGGCCGACGGCCGTGACGCGCTGCGCTTGCATTACGACCCGGCGCTGGCGCTGCCGTTCCGCCAGGTGACGCCCGAGGCGGCCCAACAGGGCGAGGCGCTGATGTGGCAGCTGTACGACAGCCTGGCGCAGCCCACCCTGCTGCTGCGCGGCGCTGACTCCGACCTGCTGTCGGTGCCGACCGCCGAGGCGATGACGCAGCGCGGGCCGCGCGCGCGTCTGCTGCAGTTCGCCGGGGTTGGCCATGCCCCGACCCTGATCGCGGACGACCAGGTGCAGGCGGTGGCAGACTTTCTGCTGGGCTGAACCTGTGGCGTTCGTACCAACCGGCCCATGAAAAGCCTGCCGGGAGAGCCCTCGGGGTCGGCCTCGCCCCTGATCCAGGCCACCGCCCACAGCCTGCCCGAACAGGCCCAGGCGCTGTCGCGCGCACGCGCCTTTGCCGAGCCGCTGCTGGCGGGTGAGTCGCTGGACACGGGCGAGAACACGCTGGCGCATGCCGACGCGGTCGCCGCCATCCTGAAGCTGATCGGTGGTTCCGAAGCCATGCAGGCCGCCAGCTACCTGGTGTACGCCTGCGAGCACCTGAACAAGCCGCAAGAGGTGATCGCCAAAGCCTTTGGCGACAACTTTGCCACGCTGGCGCTGGAGACCACCAAGCTGGTGCGGCTGCAGCGCCAGGCACGCCAGGTGCAGGCGGCTGGCGCCCGCACCACCGCGATCCCGATGGCGCAGACCGCCGCCGCCCAGACCGAAAACGTGCGCAAGATGCTGCTGGCCTTCTCGCGCGACCTGCGGGTGGTGATGCTGCGGCTGGCCTCGCGCCTGCAAACCCTGCGCCACTTTGCCCAGACCAAACTGCCGCTGCCACCCGGGCTGGCGGCCGAGTCGCTGCAGGTGTTTGCGCCGCTGGCCAATCGGCTGGGCATCTGGGAAATCAAGTGGGAGATGGAGGACCTGGCCTTTCGCTTCCTGGAGCCGGACACCTACCGCAGCGTGGCCGTGCTGCTGGACGAAAAGCGCACCGAGCGCGAAGCCCAGGTGCAGCGCCTGCGCGACGAGGTGCAGGCCGGCCTGCAGGGGCAGGGCGTGCTGGCCACGGTGCAGGGCCGGCCCAAACACATCTACAGCATCGTGCGCAAGATGCGCGGCAAGTCGCTGGGTTTTGAGCAGATCCACGACATCCGGGCGCTGCGCGTCGTGGTGGCCAGCATCCCCGACTGTTACGCGGCATTGAGCTGGGTGCACAGCCGGTTTGCGCCGGTGACCGAAGAGTTTGACGACTACATCGCGCGGCCCAAGGCCAACGGCTACCGCTCGCTGCACACCATCGTGCGCGTCGCCAGCAGCCAGCCGATCGAGATTCAGATCCGCACCCAGTCCATGCACGAGCACGCCGAGCACGGCGTGGCCGCGCACTGGGCCTACAAGGAGGCCGGCACCAAGGGTTATGCCGGCGTGTCTGCCACCGGCGCCTATGACGCCAAGATTGCGGTGCTG
>CAJAXU010000287.1 GCA_903948045.1 uncultured beta proteobacterium
CGTAGGCTTGGTTCACCAAGGCAGTGTCGACAAAGCGATGGCGCTCGACGTGACCCATGGCCGACAGCACCCGGGGATCGCGGATACCCTGCCCCTCGAGTTTGCGCACCATGCTCATGCGCACGGCGCTGGAGTCCAGGCCGACGCCGCGTGCTCCCGCTGGCATGTTGACCACCGCATTTTGGCCAGGCAAGGCCGGGGCTGACACCGCTTTGGGCGGTTGGCCTTTGGCTGGGCCCGCCGGACGATCGAGACGGGCGGGGAAGCTGGGACGCTCCTTCATCCGTGCGGGCGACCCGACAGCTTGGCAGCGGTCTGGGCCCAGTAGCCCAGACGTTCATGGTCGGTCAGGTCCACCTTGAGCGGCGTCATCGCAATGTACCCCTGCTGGGTGGCGTGAAAATCGGTGCCCTCGGAGTCGTCCATGGCCGCGCCGGCGGGGCCAATCCAATACATGGTCTCGCCACGCGGGCTGAGCTGGGTGATGACCGGCTCTGCCGCATGGCGTCGCCCCAGGCGGCACAGCTTGACATGGCCGATGGCCTCGTAAGGCAGATTCGGAATGTTGACGTTGAGCAGCCATGGGCTCGTCCCAATCAAATGCTGCTGTGCCATCTGCAGCACCAAGTCCCGCGCCTTGTGGGCAGCGGCCTGCAGTTGCACCCAGTCACGCTCCACTTGCGAAAAAGCGATCGCCGGGATACCAAACAGATAGCCTTCCATGGCCGCACCGACCGTGCCCGAGTAAATGGTGTCATCGCCCATATTGGCGCCGTTGTTGATACCGGACACCACCAGATCAGGCCGGTAGCCCAGCAATCCAGACAGGGCCACATGCACGCAATCGGCCGGGGTGCCGTTGATGTAGCGAAAGCCCTCGTTGCCCTGCGACACGTAAAGGGGCGAATGCAGGGTCAAGGCGTTGGATTTGGCGCTGTTGTTCTGCTCCGGCGCCACCACTTCCACCTCAGCCACATCTTTGAGGGCCTGGTAGAGCGCGATGATCCCGGGCGCCTGGTAGCCGTCGTCGTTGCAGATAAGAATTTTCATGGTTCGGGGCTGGTTGTCACTGATTGTAGGGGCCCAACTCAGCCCAACCAGCGGTCACCCACGGGACATTTTTGCCCGGGCCCGGCCCCTATCATCGCCAGCAACTTTTGGAGTGAACACCATGCACGCTTGGCTCTGTGACAACCCTGTGGGCGTCGATGCCCTAACCTGGAAAGAACTGCCCACGCCAACACCGAGCGTCAACGAGGTGCTGATCGAAATCCACGCTGCCAGCCTGAATTTTCCAGACCTGCTGATCGTGCAGAACAAGTACCAGATGAAGCCAGCGCTGCCGTTTGTGCCTGGCTCAGAGTACGCAGGCGTGGTGCGGGCCATTGGCGCTGACGTGACCCACCTGAAGGTCGGCCAGCCGGTGGCATGCCTGTCGGGAACCGGCGGCTTCGCCACCCACACGCTGGCACCCGCAGCGCTGTGCATGCCGCTGCCAGCCGGCTTTCCCATGGTCGATGCGGCGGCCTTCATCATGATTTACGCCACCTCGCACCACGCACTGGTCGACCGGGCCCAACTGAAGGCCGGTGAAACCGTGCTGGTCCTGGGTGCCGCTGGCGGCGTTGGCACCTCCGCCATCCAGATCGCCAAAGCCTGCGGGGCGCGGGTCATCGCTGCCGCTTCCACCGATGAGAAATGTGCACTGTGCACCTCGATTGGCGCCGATGCCACCATCAACTACAGCACCGGCAACCTGCGCGACGCCGTCAAGACCCTGACCGCTGGCAAAGGACCCGATGTCATCTATGACCCGGTCGGCGGCGATTACAGCGAACAGGCCTTTCGCTCGATCGGATGGCGCGGGCGCCACCTGGTGGTCGGCTTTGCTGCGGGCCCCATTCCCTCGCTGCCCCTTAATTTGGCGCTGCTTAAGGGCGCGTCGATTGTGGGCGTGTTCTGGGGCGATTTCGCCAAGCGCGAACCCAAGGCCAACGCCGCCATGATGGTCGAATTGGCACAGTGGTATGGCCAAGGCAAGATCAAACCGGTGATCGACAGCACCATGCCGATGGCCGAACTCAAGGCGGCCTTTGCGCACATGGGTTCGCGCGGCGTCAAGGGCAAGCTGGTGATGGTGAACTAAGGGTGGCCCTGATTAGCCGGGCAAACGCTGCAGGTGCGCACGCATCTGCTCGGCCAGGCGCTGAACCAGCGTCGCATCGGTGGCGGTGGCAGCTGCCAAAATGATGGTCACCGCCGGCAGCGCTGCGAAGCCCTGCGCAGGCGTGAGCACCAGGGCATCAGCCGGCACACCACTTTGCGCCACCACCGACACCGCAAAACCAGCGCGCACCGCCGCCTGGATGGCCGACATGCTGCGGCTGGTACAAACAATGCGGTGGTCGCGGCGGTGCTGCTTGAGTTGCGCCAAGGCCCACTTGCGGAAGATGCAGCCCTCGGGAAAGAACGCCACGGGCAGGCATGCAGCCAGGTGCACATCGTGTTGCGCCGAGGCCGTCCAGACCACCCGTTCGGTGCGCAGCACCACGCCCTCCTGGGTATCGGTTTCTGCCGACAAAATCGCCAGGTCAAGCTGCCCATCAGCCAACATCGGTCTGAGCTCGGCACTGGGGGCGCACAGCACCTCGATGTGCGCCCGCGGCGCCAGCCTTGCCAGGGTGGCCAGTAACGGCGTCATCAGCACCGGAATGTAATCGTCCGGCAGGCCGACTCGCAGCGCCCCGCCAATGTCAGTCGCCTGGAAATGCGCCACCGCCTCGCCTTGCAGGGCCAGAATGCGGCGCGCATAGCGGACCAGCTCGGTGCCGTCATGGGTGAGTACCAGCCGGCGGCCCTGGTGCTGCAGCAAGTCGCGCGACAGGCTCTGCGCCAGCTTGGACAGGTGCAGGCTAACGGCCGACGGCGTCTTGTGCACCAACTGGGCCGCGCCTTTGCAGCTGCCGGCATCGGCAAAAGCCACCAGGGTGCGCAACTGTTCGGTATCCAG
>CAJAXU010000288.1 GCA_903948045.1 uncultured beta proteobacterium
CCACCTTGAACACGGTCAGGGTGATCGACGGCGGCACTTCCGGCCGGGAAGTGAACCATTCGGCGTCGGCCCAGCTCTGCAGTACGCCTTTGGCATGAGCATTGCCGGCGTCGGCCTTCTCTTTGACATCATGGAACTGGTCGAACATCAGCAGCGTCTTTTTCAGGCCACTGGCCGCCACCTCGGCCACCGCCGCGTCGTCGAGCAGATCGACCAAGGGGCTGATGTTGTAGCCGCCCAGCATGGTGCCCAGCAGCTCGGTGGCCTTTTGGCGCGACAGCAGCGGGCAAATTTCGCTGCCATGGGCCACCGCTGCCAGATAACTGGCCTTCACCTTGGCGGCGTCGTCGACCCCGGCAGGCACGCGGTGCGTGATCAGGTCGATCAGCATCGCCTCTTCGCCAGCGGGCGGCTGCTTCAGCAGCTCGATCAATTCACCCGTCTGCTTGGCGGACAGCGGCAGCGGCGGAATGCCGAGGGCGGCGCGCTCGGCAACATGGACTCGGTAGCTCTGCAACATGATATTCTCCTTTTCAATCAATAAAAATGGGTTCGGCCCCTGCAAGATCTCGCACCATCGACGGCCGCAGTATCATGGCGCCGCGTCCGAATCAGCGGGTAGCAAGAAAAACGCGCGGGCGTCTTGTGGCAGCGCGGTGCCGGTCTGGTGGGCACGTTCCAAAACGTGCCAAAAATAACGGTAGCTGGCGCGGTCCTGCAATACGCCTCTGTCAGATATAGGCGCCCAATCCGCCTGCTGGGCTGCCACCAGAATGCGCGTCGCCTGTTCGATTTCACCAGGCTCTGGCGCAAATGCCTCCAGAATCGGCTTGATCTGCGCAGGATGAATACTCCACATGCGGGTAAATCCGAGTGCTCGGCAAGCCTTTCTGGCCGCAGCACGTAACTTCTCGGTGTCCGTGAATTCGGTCACCACGCAATGCGACGGCACCTTGCCATACGCGTGGCAAGCGGCTGCAATTTCCAGCTTGGCACGCAGCACCAAGGGGTGACCGAACTGATCCAGCGCCCCACTACCAAGTCCATGATCCAAGCCCATGGCTGTGGCCGGTATGGCGCCGCCGTGGGCCGAGACGAAGTCCATCAGGCCAAAACTCAGCGATTGCACGCGCCTATGCGCGGCAATCTCAAAGGCATGATGCACAGCCGCCGGCGACTCGATCAACACGTGTAGTGGCAGGGGCACCGCACGCTCGGAACTTGCTGCCACACGGTCGATCCACTGTACGGCTCGTTCAAGCTCGGCAAGCGACTCCAGCTTGGGGATCATAATGTGGCAGAGTGCCTCAGCGGCCGTACCGACAATCGTCGCCACATCTTGCTCGAATGCGGCGTGACTGACCGGGTGAACGCGTACCGCTACCCTGGGCTGAACACGGCCGGGATGAGTCATCGCTTGCGACAAACTAGAGCGAGCAAGGTCTGCCACCATCAAAGCATGCTCGTGCTCACCGCCAATCGGCGCGCCGTCCTCGCAGTCGAGCGTCACATCAAAGGGGCAGGCGCCAAACTCTTCGGCCATCGAGGCCTGCAAGGCAAGGCTTTTGTGCATCCGGGCTTCTACGCCACAGTAGTGATCGCAAACCGGAATTGGGCTTGCCGCGCTCTGCGCGCCCAGCAGCACGTCACGGGGTGTTTGCATGGCTGATCAGTCCTCCCGTGCCCGGCACCACGAGGTGGGTCACATTGATTACAGCAGATGCGCCACGCCAGCCTGCTCGTCTTGCAGCTCTTTGAGCGTCTTGTTGATGCATTCCTGACTGAACGCATCCACCGGCAGGTCCTCCACCAAACGGTACTCACCGCCCTCGCAGGTCACAGCAAAACCAAACACGGTGTCTTTAGGGATGCCATACTGACCATCAGAGGGGATGCCCATCGTGACCCATTTGCCATTGGTGCCGAGCGCCCAGTCGCGCATGTGGTCGATGGCGGCGTTGGCTGCCGACGCCGCCGACGACACGCCCCGTGCGGCAATGATGGCCGCACCGCGCTTACCCACCGTGGGCAAGAACACATTGACGTTCCAGTCATGGTCATTGATGCTGTCCTTGACGCTAACACCGTCAATCGTGGCGAAGCGGTAATCAGCGTACATAGTCGGCGAATGATTACCCCAGACCGCCAGTTTTTCGATCGCCGCTACCGGCTTGCCGGTCTTCTGTGCCAGCTGGCTCAAAGCGCGGTTGTGATCTAGGCGCAGCATGGCGGTAAAGTTTTTGCGAGGCAGGTCTGGCGCGCTTTTCATCGCAATGTAGGCATTGGTGTTGGCAGGATTTCCCACCACCAACACCTTCACATTGCGACTGGCAACGGCGTTGAGCGCCTTGCCCTGCGCGGTGAAAATTTCAGCATTCACGGCCAGCAGTTCAGCGCGCTCCATGCCAGGGCCACGTGGGCGCGAGCCGATCAACAGCGCGTAATCAACATCCTTGAACGCAGTCATTGGATCGCCATGGGCTTCCATACCCGCCAGCAGCGGAAAGGCGCAATCCTGCAACTCCATCATCACACCCTGCAATGCCTGTTGCGGCTTTTCCATAGGCACTTCCAGCAACTGCAGGATGACCGGCTGGTCTTTGCCCAGCATTTCGCCAGAGGCAATACGAAAAAGAACGGCATAGCCAATTTGACCTGCGGCACCAGTTACTGCGACGCGGACGGGCTTTTTGCTCATGGTAAAGACTCCAGAAGTGTAAAGAAACAGGGCGGGCGACGCCGACTGAACGTGTCGGGCACCGCAGATGCGGCCAGAAGTGTACTCTGGAAAACCCTTAGCCGTCAACTTGTCTTATGTCTTATATAAGATATGATTGAATGCATTGCTTTATGAAGCTGCTTCCTTGAACATGGCCTACCCCTACCCCCCATCAAACGACAGCACTGCGCCCATCCTTGATGGCAATGCCAACAAGGGAGCGGCGTCAGCGACGCCTGCCTTCAGCCCGCTGTACAAACAAATCAAGGGCCTGATCCTCAACAGCTTGCGTGTCGGCGAGTGGAAACCGGGCGAGGTGATCCCCAGTGAGATGGATCTGGCGGTACGCTTCAGGGTCAGCCAGGGCACGGTCCGCAAGGCCATTGACGAGCTTGCCGCGGACAACCTGGTGGTGCGCCGACAGGGAAAAGGCACGTTTGTTGCCACCCATGCTGAACGCCAGGTGCAATACAGATTCCTCAAGCTGATGCCTGACAGCGGCGACCTAAGTCTTGAAGGACCCGCACAACGCCAGATTGTTGATTGCAAGCGTCTTCGCGCGCCGTCAGACGTCGCTCGTGCACTGGCCTTGCGGGCAGGGGATGCTGTGCTCCAAGTGCGGCGCGTCTTGTCATTTGCTGACAAGCCAACGATTCTGGAGGACCTCTGGCTCCCAGGGTCGCCATTCAAGGGGCTGACCGCAGACCGCCTCAGGGGCTACGAAGGACCGATGTATGCGTTTTTCGAGACAGAATTTGGTGTGCGAATGGTCCGGGCTGAAGAAAAAATCCGTGCTATCAGCGCGGACGCCGTACAAAGCCAGCTGCTGAAGGTTGTAGCACTAACACCACTTTTAAGCGTCGAACGCATCGCTTTCACGTATCACGACCTTCCCATGGAACTGCGACGCGGCCTTTACGTAACCGACACCCATTACTATCGCAATGAATTGAATTGAAGCCCGGTTTTCGCGCTTGAAGGCCAAATTGAAACTTTGACGTCAGTTTGCTGCGGTGCAATAGAATTTGATCAGTTGCGATAGCCAAAAAGACAACGTTTTTACCCCCAGGAAAGCCCAGACATGACCGAGATTGATAACAAGGTGCCGAAAAAGCGCCCCGAATTCCGCAACATTAATGCTTTCAAGGATCTCCCCAGCTACCGGCTACCGGCTGCGGGTTGGGTATCTATCCTGCACCGCATCAGTGGCGCCATCATGTTCCTGTTGTTGCCCTTCGTGATCTGGATGTTTGACACTTCGGTATCGTCGGAAATTTCATTTCTGAAGTTCAAATCCGTCTTCAATGTCGGCCTGCTTGGCCTGCCGGGCGTCATCTGGAAACTACTGGCACTGGCACTGATCTGGGCCTACCTTCATCACTTGCTGGCTGGCGTCCGGCATCTATGGATGGACGCGCGTCATGCCGTCAGCAAGGAATTTGGCCGGTCGTCAGCCCTTGCGACCCTGGCTTTGGGTTCGGCTCTGACGCTGGTGTTGGCACTTAAATTGTTCGGTCTCTACTAAGGAGCATGACCATGGCAGTTAACTACGGCTCCAAACGCATTGTTGTCGGCGCGCACTATGGCCTGCGTGACTGGTTGGCACAGCGAATCACGGCGGTTCTGATGTCGCTTTTTACCTTCTTGGTAATAGGACAACTGATCTTTTCAAAAGGGCCGATCGGTTACTACACGTGGTCCGGCTTGTTTTCAGCCCAATGGATGAAGGTCCTGACCTTCTCCGTCATTTTGGCGATGGCCTACCACGTCTGGGTGGGCATGCGTGACATCTGGATGGACTATGTCAAACCAGTCGGCCTTCGTCTTTCGCTGCAAGTCTTCTCGATCGTCTGGCTGGTCGGCTGCGCTGGCTGGGCGATTCAAGTACTTTGGCGCCTCTGACGCGGCCTTGGCCGAAGCGCCCCTGCCCCACCCTTACAGGCTGAAAATTCATGACTTATTCCGTGACCAAAAGAAAATTTGACGTTGTCATCATCGGCGCCGGGGGCTCCGGCATGCGTGCCTCGCTGCAGTTGGCACGTGCGGGCCTGAATGTGGCCGTTCTAAGCAAGGTGTTCCCGACCCGCTCCCACACGGTGGCAGCCCAAGGCGGCATTGGTGCCTCGCTGGGCAATATGAACGACGACAACTGGCACTACCATTTCTACGACACCGTCAAGGGTTCTGACTGGCTCGGCGACCAGGACGCCATCGAGTTCATGTGCCGCGAAGCGCCCAAGGTGGTCTACGACCTGGAGCACATGGGGATGCCCTTTGACCGCAACCCTGACGGCACCATCTACCAGCGACCCTTTGGCGGACATACGGCCAACTACGGCGAAAAAGCGGTAGAGCGCGCCTGTGCCGCTGCCGACCGCACCGGCCACGCCATGCTGCACACCCTTTACCAGCAAAACGTCAAGGCCCGGACCAGCTTTTTCGTCGAGTGGATGGCGCTCGACCTGATCCGCGATGCCGAGGGCGACGTTGTCGGGGTGACTGCGCTGGAGATGGAAACCGGTGACATCCATATCCTGGAAGCCAAAACTACATTGCTGGCCACGGGTGGGGCGGGTCGCATCTTTGCAGCTTCGACCAACGCCTTCATCAACACCGGCGACGGCTTGGGTTTGGCGGCCCGCGCCGGCATACCACTGGAGGACATGGAGTTCTGGCAATTTCACCCGACCGGCGTGGCTGGCGCCGGCGTTTTGCTGACCGAAGGTTGCCGCGGTGAGGGTGCGATTTTGCTCAACAGCAATGGCGAGCGGTTCATGGAGCGCTATGCGCCGACCCTGAAAGACCTGGCCCCACGGGACTTCGTCTCGCGCTCCATGGACCAAGAAATCAAGGAAGGGCGGGGCTGCGGTCCGAACAAGGACTATGTGCTGCTCAAGCTCGACCACCTGGGTGCTGACACCATCATGAAGCGGCTGCCGTCAGTGTTCGAAATCGGACATAACTTTGCCAACGTCGACATCACCAAAGAGCCGATTCCGGTGGTGCCGACCATCCACTACCAGATGGGCGGCATTCCGACTAACATCAACGGACAGGTCGTGGTGCAAGCCAACGGCGTGCACAACCAGGTAGTCAATGGCCTTTATGCCGTTGGCGAGTGCTCCTGCGTCAGCGTCCACGGCGCCAATCGACTGGGAACCAACTCACTGCTGGACCTGTTGGTTTTCGGGCGCGCCGCCGGCAACCATATTGTCGAGTTCAACAGCAAGAGCAAGTCGCACAAAGCATTGCCTGCTGACGCCGCCGACCGTACGTTGGCCCGGCTGTCGCGTCTGGACAATGCAACATCGGGCGAATACGCCCAGGATGTGGCCAATGATCTGCGCGCCAGCATGCAACTTCATGCCGGCGTCTTCCGCACCCAAGCCAGCATGGACCAAGGCGTGACCAAAATCGCCGACCTGCGCGAACGCGTCAATGCCATCAACCTCAAAGACAAGTCCAAGGTGTTCAATACCGCGCGGATTGAGGCGCTTGAAGTCGAAAACCTGATTGAAGCAGCGCAGGCGACCATCGTGTCAGCTGCTGCTCGCCACGAAAGTCGGGGCGCTCACACGGTGGACGACTACAGCGACAGCCCGGAACATCCCAATGGCCGCAATGACGCCGAGTGGCATAAACACACCCTTTGGTACAGCGAAGGCAATCGTCTGAGCTATAAGCCGGTGCAGATGAAACCCCTGACGGTCGATTCAGTTGAATTGAAGGTCCGAACATTCTGACCCCGGCTGGGACATTGAGACCAATCAGCCCCCAATTGCATTTGAACCGGAGCTACCCATGACCAAACGCACATTCCAGATTTACCGTTACGACCCGGATCAGGACGCCAAGCCCTACATGCAAACCATCGAGGTGGAGCTCGATGGCAGTGAGCGCATGCTGCTGGACGCGCTGATGAAGCTCAAAGCCATCGACCCGGCCATTTCGTTTCGCCGCTCCTGCCGGGAAGGGGTGTGCGGGTCCGATGCGATGAACATCAACGGCAAAAACGGTTTGGCCTGCCTGACCAATATGCGCACACTGACCGGCACCATCGTGCTCAAGCCCCTGCCCGGGCTGCCGGTCATTCGTGACTTGATCGTCGACATGACGCAGTTTTTCAAGCAATACAACTCGATCAAACCGTACCTGATCAACGACACTGTGCCGCCTGAAAAAGAACGCCTGCAAAGCCCGGAAGAACGCGAAGAGCTCAATGGCCTGTATGAGTGCATCTTGTGCGCCAGCTGCTCCACCAGTTGCCCGAGCTTTTGGTGGAATCCGGACAAATTTGTAGGTCCGGCCGGCCTGTTGCAAGCGTACCGATTCATTGCTGACAGTCGTGATGAGGCCACTGCTGAGCGACTTGACAACCTGGAAGACCCTTACCGCTTGTTTCGCTGCCACACCATCATGAATTGCGTGGATGTCTGCCCCAAGGGCCTCAACCCCACCAAGGCGATTGGCAAGATCAAGGAAATGATGGTCCTGCGCACGGTTTGAGAACCAGCCCAATGCCGACTGTTTTGGACGAGCTGATTGATGAACGAGGCTTGAGCAAACTCCGCTGGCGGTGTCGCCGGGGTCTGCTTGAGAATGATCTGTTCATTGAACGCTTCTTCAGGCGGTTCGAGGCCACGCTGACAAAGCGGCAGGCGCAGGCCTTGGCAGACCTGATGGAATTGAGCGACAACGATCTGCTTGACCTGCATCTGGGGAGACAGTCTCTTGCCTTGGTGAGCCCCGAGCTGGATCGTGATGACTTGCATGAAGTACTGAGTATGTTGAGAGAAAACCCTTGAAAGGTAGAAAATGAAGCTAGCTGACATCAAAGCCACCCTGTCGTTCAGTAACGGCAGCCCCAGCGTCGACTTGCCGGTGTACCAAGGCAGTGTCGGTCCAGATGTGATCGACATCCGCAAGCTGTATGCACAGACCGGCATGTTCACCTACGATCCGGGATTTTTGTCAACGGCGTCTTGTCAGTCTGCCATCACCTACATCGATGGCGACAAAGGTGAACTGCTCTACCGTGGCTACCCGATCGAACAGTTGGCCACCAGCTGTGACTTCATGGAAACCTGTCACCTGTTGTTGTATGGCAACCTGCCCGACGTCGCAGCCAAGGCGGACTTCACCAAGCGCGTGACCAACCACACCATGGTCAATGAGCAAATGCAATTCTTCCTGCGCGGTTTCCGCCGCGACGCGCACCCGATGGCCATCATGACAGGGCTGGTCGGCGCCCTCTCGGCTTTCTACCACGACAGTACCGACATCAACAACCCAGAGCATCGGGAAATATCGGCGATCCGACTGATTGCAAAAATGCCGACGCTGGTGGCCATGGCCTACAAGTACAGCGCCGGTCAACCATACATGTACCCGAAGAACCAGCTGAGCTACGCCGGCAACTTCCTGCACATGATGTTTGCCACACCCTGCGAGGATTACCACGTCAACCCAGTCATCGAGCGAGCGCTTGACCGCATTTTCGTGCTCCATGCTGACCACGAGCAGAACGCCTCGACCTCCACCGTACGCCTGTGCGGCAGCTCTGGCACCAACCCCTTTGCTGCTATTGCTGCGGGTGTCGCTTGCCTGTGGGGCCCGGCACATGGTGGCGCCAACGAGGCCTGTCTGAACATGCTCGAAGACATCCAGAGAATGGGTGGAGTGGCCAAAGTTGGCCAATTCATGGAACAGGTCAAGGACAAGAGCTCCGGCGTCAAATTGATGGGTTTTGGCCATCGGGTCTACAAGAACTACGACCCGCGCGCCAAGCTGATGCAAGAAACTTGCAAGGAAGTGCTGACATCGCTGGGTCTCGAAAATGACCCACTTTTCAAGTTGGCGATGGCCCTTGAAAAAATCGCCCTTGAAGACGACTACTTCGTGCAACGCAAGCTCTACCCCAATGTGGATTTCTATTCGGGCATCGTGCAGCGCGCCATCGGCATTCCAGTCAGTCTGTTCACGGCGATCTTTGCGCTGGCCCGTAC
>CAJAXU010000289.1 GCA_903948045.1 uncultured beta proteobacterium
CAACACCGACTGCATCAAGCAGGACATGGCGGGTGCCAAAGCTCTGCTAGACCAAGCCGGTTGGAGAATGGGTCCGGACGGCGTGCGTGCCAAAGATGGCGTCAAGCTCGAAATCCAGTACCTGACCTCTACCAACGCCGTGCGCCAGAACTTCCAGGCGCTGGTCAAGCAATGGTGGACCGAACTGGGCGTGAAAACGGAGCTGCGTAATGTGTCGGCTTCGGTGTTCTTCGGTGGTGACGCGGGCTCGCCCGACACTTTCCAGAAGTTTTACGCCGACGTGGAAATGTACGCCAACAACTTTGACGGTACCGACCCGGAAAGCTACCTGAGCGAGCACGTGTGCGACAAGATCCCGCGCCCAGAAACGCAATGGCAGGGCACCAACATGAACCGCTACTGCAACCCTGAGTACGACAGGCTGACCAAAGAACTCAGCGCTGCCGCCGGCGTAGATAAGCGTGGCGCCATTGCCAAACGCCTCAACGAAATGCTGACCAAAGACAGCTACGTGGTGGTTCCATTGGTGGACCGTGGCCGCATCTCCGCCCACGCCAACAGCCTGGGTGGTGTGCTGCTCAACACCTGGGACAGCGAGTTGTGGAACGCCTCTGACTGGTTCCGCATCAAGTAAAGCCCTGTCGCCGGAGCCCTTGCGGCTCCGGCGCCTCTGACTGCGCCCGAGCATGTTCACCTACACACTACGCCGCCTTCTCATTGCCATCCCGACGGTGCTGGTGATCAGCTTGGTTATTTTCATGTTGCTGGAGCTGGCACCGGGTGACCCGATGTCAGACGTGCCGCTGACCATTCCCCCTGAGGTCAAAGCCAAGATGCGCGAAGCGCTGGGGCTGGATCAACCCTCCTGGGTGCGCTACCTGCTGTGGCTCAAACAATTCATGTGGGTTGAGCCCCTGCACCTGCTGGACCACTGGTTCGGCACCGCTTACGCTGCTGACATGCAGCGCGTCATTTCCTGGCAAACCCGCAGCCCGGTCACCGAGCTGATTGCCCAGCGCCTGCCGCAGACCCTGTGGGTGGTTGGCATGGGGTATGTCATCGGTGTGTCCATCGCGATCCCGATCGGCGTCATATCCGCCTACCGACAGTACAGCTGGTTTGACCAACTGGGCACATTTGTGTCCATGGTGGGTTTCTCGGTGCCTACTTTTTTCACCGGGGTCTTGCTAATTGTTGTGTTTTCGGTGAACCTCAACTGGTTACCCTCCATCTACGACACCACGCTGGTGGTCGACTCATGGGATTCTTTCATCAGGCAGGTCAAGCAAATGATCATGCCCGTGGCTGTGCTGGCGCTTTACAACGCGGCCCAGATCAGCCGGTTTTTGCGGGCCACCATGCTCGACAACCTGGGCCAGGATTACGTCCGCACTGCACGCGCCAAGGGCCTGACCGAAAAAATCGTGGTGCTGCTGCACGTGCTGCGCAACTCTATGATTCCGGTAGTGACCGTGATCGCCCTCGGCGTCCCTTACATCTTTGCCGGCGCCATCATCACCGAGCAGGTGTTCAAGGTCAACGGCCTGGGCCAATTGCTGATCAATGCCATTCAGTCCAACGATCTGCCCATGGTGCAAACGCTGACCTTTATCTTTGCTGTGCTGATCGTCTCCTTCAACCTATTGGCCGACGTGATTTACGGCGTACTCGATCCGAGGATTCGCTATGACTGAGGCAGCAGCGCGCAGCACCACGGTCGACCGTGCCGAGCAGCCACCACGCAGCCAGTGGTACGACGTCTGGGACCAGTTCAAATCACACAAGGGTGCGCTGGTGGGCGCAGCGGTGTTCGGCGCCATCCTGCTGTTTATTTTCATCGGTCCGCTGCTGTGGAAGACAGACCCCGCCTATGCCAATTTGCTGATGCGCAACAAGGCGCCAAGTGCCCAGTTTCCCTTTGGCACCGATGAATTGGGCCGCGATCTGCTGGCGCGCCTGATGGCAGGTGGCAAAGTCTCCATTGCCGTTGGCTTGACGGCCATGTCCATCTCGCTGCTGCTGGGGACCCTCATTGGCGTCAGCTCGGGCTTCTTCAAGCGTCTGGACGGCCCGCTCATGCGCCTGACCGACCTCTTTCTGGCGCTACCCTTACTGCCACTGTTGCTGGTGATGGTGATGTTGTTTCGGGAGCCACTAGCGCTTCGCCTGGGGCC
>CAJAXU010000290.1 GCA_903948045.1 uncultured beta proteobacterium
CGATCATCGTGGGGCAAACGCCAATGGACGCCACCCGCCTGAATCGGGCCAAGAAGCTCAAAGCGATCATCAACGTCAAGGGCAACTGGGAGCCAAACATTGATTACCAAGAAGCCCAGCGGCTTGGTATCCATGTACTGAGTATTGCGCCGGTCATGGCGCCAGCCGTGGCTGAAATGTGCGTTGGCATGGCCATCAGCCTGGGGCGCGGCATTGTCAAGAACGACCTGCTGTTCAGGTCCGGCCAAGAGCGCTACGGTATAGCCGGCAACGCCGAGGCCATCTCGCTGTACAACGCCAAGGTGGGCTTCGTTGGCTATGGTAACCTGGGGCGTGCTCTCGGGCCGTTATTGGCGCCGTATTCCTGCGACATCCGTATCTATGACCCATGGTTGTCCAAGGGCTATTTGGCCCAGCAAGGCTACCAGGCAGCGTCACTCGACGAAGTTTTGCAGGAGTCTCAGTACCTGTTTCTGCTCGCTGGGGTCAACAAAGAAAATGATGGCTTTTTGTCCCGCGCGCTGCTGAAGACGGTACGCCAGGACGCCTGTGTTGTATTGGCAAGCCGTTCTGAGATCGTGGATTTTGAGGCGTTTCTGGATTGTGCTGAGGCGGGCAGCTTTCGAGCGGCGATTGACGTCTACCCGCAAGAGCCGGTCGATCCATCCAGCCCGATGCGCAACAGGCGATCCATTATCTTTTCCTCCCATTTGGCCGGTGGCATGCGTGACAGCTACCAGCGCATTGCCAACAGCCTGGCCGATGAGATTCCACAACTGTTGCGCGAGCTGCCCCCATTGCTGCTGCAACGCGCTGAGCCGCGCCTGGCTGCCATGCAAACCAGCCGCTGAAAGAAGCCATCGTGTCAAAAATCCCGCCATTAAAGTTTGCCGCCATAGGCCTTGATCACCGGCACATCTATGACCAGACCAAGAGCCTGTTGGACATCGGAGCGCATTGTGTGGGCTTCTGGTCAAACGATGACTCTCAGCCGCTGCAAGGTTTCATGGAGCGCTTTTCACAGATACCTCGGGTGGTGGACCGCGCACGGTTGTTGGAAGACGAGTCGATTCAATTGGTGGCCTGCGCGGCGGTCCCCAATGTTCGCGCGCAGCTTGCAGTCGAGGCCATGCGTCACGGCAAAGACGTGATGATGGACAAGCCCGGTTTGACAACATTCGCCCAGTTGGATGAGGTAAAAAAAGTCCAGCGCGAGACGGGCAGGATCTTTTCAGTTGACTTTACCGAGCGCTTCGAAGTTCGCGCGGCCATTCGTGCGACGGAACTTATCAGCGCCGGTGCGATTGGCAAAGTGGTCCATACCTGCGGACTCGGGCCGCACAGAATGAACCGCGCATCGCGGCCAGCGTGGTTTTTTGACAAGAAGGCGTACGGGGGTATTTTGGTCGATATCGGGTCACATCAGTTTGACCAGTTCCTTCACTTCACTGGTGCCAAGGACGCACGCATAGTGAGTGCGGGCACCTTTAACAGGGCCCATCAAAACGACCCGTTACTCGAAGACCTTGGCGAGGTGGTGCTCGAGAGCGACAGCGCATCAGGCTACTTCCGCGTGGATTGGTTCACGCCCGACGGGTTGCCTACCTGGGGCGATGGTCGACTGACGATTGTCGGTACCGACGGGACGATCGAGTTGCGCAAGTACGTCGATGTGGCGGGGCGCGCGGGTGCCGACCACCTGTTCCTGACAGATAAAAGCCGGTCAATCCACATGGATTGTTCAGACGTGGCGCTCACCTACTACACAGACCTGTGCTTTGATGTCTTCAATCGAACGCAGACGGCCATGTCACAGGCGCATTGCTTCAAGGTCTGCGAACTCTCCCTCACTGCACAGGCCATGGCGGATGCCCGTAGCCAGGGCACACCCCCCCATCCTGCAATCCAGTAGTCTTCATGGCCAACCTCACTCTCAGTTCCATCAGGAAGTCTTTTGGTCAGCAGGAGGTCCTGCATGGCATCGACCTTGATATCCAGGATGGGGAGTTCGTGGTTTTTGTCGGACCCTCCGGGTGCGGCAAGTCGACCCTGCTCAGGTTAATCGCCGGGCTGGATGATGTCACCGCAGGCGACATCGTTCTCGATGGAAAAACGGTCACTCGGGTCACGGCCGCAGAGCGCGGTCTCAGCATGGTTTTCCAGAACTACGCTTTGTACCCGCACATGACTGTTTATCAAAACCTTGCGTTCGGACTTGAGAACACGTCGATGAAGAGGTCAGACATTGACCAACGCGTCAACAAGGCAGCTGATTTGCTGCAGCTGTCGCAACTGCTGGGGCGCAAGCCCAGGCAGTTGTCAGGTGGGCAACGTCAACGTGTCGCTATCGGACGCTCCATCACTCGGCAACCCAAGATATTTTTGTTTGATGAGCCGCTTTCCAATTTGGATGCCGAGCTGAGGGTCCAGATGCGGCTTGAATTGTCCAAGCTGCACAAGGACCTCCGCGCTACCATGATCTATGTGACGCATGACCAGGTGGAAGCCATGACGATGGCAGACAAAATTGTTGTCTTGCGTGACGGGCGGGTGGAGCAGGTGGGCAGGCCCCTGGATCTCTACAACACCCCGGCAAACCGCTTCGTCGCGGGTTTTATTGGCTCCCCACGGATGAATTTTCTAGGCGCTACGGTGACCCAAAGCCAAGAAGGGCTGCCACGTATCAGCACCGAAGGCCTTGCGTTGGCAGCTGCGCACCTGCCGCTCGGCCAGTTGCCATCGCAGACACCAGTCACCATTGGCATCCGCCCGGAACACCTGGCTTTGGGTACTGCCCAGGACTGGCCGCTGCAAGTGTCGGTGGTTGAGCAACTTGGCAATACAAGCTACGTACACGGTACTCTGCCCTCCAGCGCGGCCTTGACGATTGCGCTCAATGATCAGACGGCTATCCGCGCTGGCAGCACAATCTTCATCAAGCCTATCGTAGGCAAGATGCATGTCTTCCTGAGCACTGGAACGGAGGTGGCCATGAAGCCTAACCCGTGACAACCATCCTCCACGACCCCGTCCAGTCGGACATTGCATTGAAAAAATGCTTGGTAAAAACGTAAAAATTTCAGGAGCAAAAATTATGTTTACGCGAATCAAAACTGCAGCAGCCTCGCTGGCTGTCTTCGGTGCCACAACCCTTGTTGTGTTTGGCGCCATGGGCCCGGCGAACGCCCAGACCGCGGCACCGACGCAGGTGCGAATCATGTGGTACTCCGATGGCAACGAAGGTGAGGTCTTGCGCGATCTGCTGGACCGGTTTGAACGGCAGAATGCCGACATCAAGGTGGTGCTTGACCGGGTTCCCTATAAATCTATTGTCGAGCAACTGCCGGCTTTGCTCGACAGCGGCCAAGGCCCTGACCTGGCACGCGTGACCGATCTTGGTGGTATGGCACGGCACTATCTCGATGTGCGTCCGTTCCTGAAAAACGCCGCTTATTTTGACGAAAACTTTGCCTCCACCTTGCCCTGGTTTCGCCCCGCCGGAGGAAACAAAAATGGCATCTACGGCGTCATGAGCCAGTTGGCTCTGACCATCCCGTTCGTCAACGTTACCTTGTTCGAGCAAGCCGGCATTCCCCTGCCTGGCCCCAAAGCGACCTGGGATGATTGGGCCAAGGCCAGCAAGGCTGTTGCGGACAAAGTCAAGGCGCCTTACCCCATCGCCTTTGACCGCTCCGGCCACCGCGTCTCTGGGCTCTCGATCTCCATGGGCGGCAAGATGCTGGATGGCGACAAGCCGGCTCTGCTTGACGATGGATTCAAGTCGGCCATGAAGAAGGTCTACGACTGGCACGGCAACGGCACTATGTCAAAAGCCCATTGGGGCTCGGCAGGAGGCACCACTTACCGCGGCGCCAACGACGAGTTTGCGAATGCTCAGGTGGTTTTCTACATGAGCGGGACTTGGCAGTTGCCGCAATTTGCCAAGACGATTGGCAAGAGCTTCAACTGGCAGGCGGTTCCCAACCCCTGCGGCACGGTCGGCTGCACAGGAATGCCTGGCGGCGCTGCTTTGGTGCCTATCAAGGCCAGCAAGCATCCGCGTGAAGTTGCCCGCGTGCTGGAGTACTTTGCGTCTGAGCCGGTTTATCAGGAATACCACGCCAGAACCTTGTTTTTGCCTGCGCACGCCGGTCTTGCTAAGAAAGGCGTTCCCTATCAGACCGACGATTCCAACGTGAAGAAATCTTTGGCAGTGGCAGTCGAGCAAGTGGCGCTCACCTCGCCCATCGCCTACCAACTTCAGGGCTATGAGCACAATCGCATCATGTTCAACGCGATCATTTCCCGCGTTAATCAGGCCATCAACAACGAGATGTCGCTCAATGACTCCTTCACCAGAATGCAGTCCGACATGGTTGAGGGATTTGCAGCGAAGGGGATAAAGATTCCTTGAACCTTGAACCTTGAACCCTGATCCCTGATTGAGACAATCCGTACCTTTGCAAATGAAACGATTGAAGTCGTACAACACAGACCCGTGGCCCGCGCGGGCCTACGGGTTTGTGATGCAGGCGGTGGAGCCCTTTTTTTCCGCGCTCCAGCGGCGGATTGGCATCAAAGGGATGGCCTACATTTTTGTTGCGCCCAACCTGATTTTCTTTGGGCTGTTCGTGGCATTACCCATGGCGCTGAACGTCTGGTACGCCTTGTCCGGCTCGAATCGTCTGTTGATCCAGGAGCGTCCTTTTATCGGCCTGGATAATTTTCGCGACTTGCTGGACTGCGAAAGTTTTCTTGAGGTCAATTCTTGCCGGCAGGACCGCTTCTGGCGCGCCGTTCATAACTCCGTCTTCTTCGTGGCGCTGCAGGTGAGTGCCATGGTGCTGCTGTCTGTCGTCGCCGCTTTGCTGCTCAATGGAAAGATCAGAGGACGGGGTTTCTTCAGAGCGGTTTTTTTCTTTCCGGTTCTCTTGTCTCCGGTTGTAGTCGCACTGATCTGGAAGTGGACGCTTCAGCCGGATGGCCTTCTCAATGCCTTGATTGTGTGGTCAGGCGGTGAGCGGATCGCCTTTCTGCACAACGCATCATGGTCGTTCTTTTGGACAGTTTTTGTATCGGTGTGGTCTCACATGGGCTTCTACACACTCATCCTTTTGGCAGGGCTGCAAGCCATTCCCCATGAACTGTACGAGGCTGCTGAAATTGATGGTACCTCTGCGAGGCGGACCTTTTGGCGCATCACCATGCCCCTGCTGTTGCCGTCGCTATTGGTTGTTCTCATTCTCAGTCTGATTCGTGGCGTTCAAGCCTTCGAGGAGGTCTTCATCCTGACGGGTGGGGGTCCTGGAACGGCGACTCAGTACATCGTTCAGTACATTTACGAGACCGCCTTTGCCAATCAAGTGCATCTGCTGGGTCTGGCTGCTGCAGCTTCCCTGTTGGTTGCCGTCGCATTGATGCTGTTGACGCTGATGCAACTTCGGATTTCCTATCACGGGAAGGACAAGTAATGCTGATCAAGGCCCTTACCCGAACCCGCCAAAAAGGCAGGATGAGCCTCAGCGATTGGTTGAGTTATGGTTTCCTGTTTTTGGGTGTCGTCCTCATGTTTGGCCCAGCCTTGTGGCTGGGTGCTTCCTCCCTGAAGACCAAAACGGCCTTGCAGGAGTTCCCGCCCTCATTTTTGCCGATGGGCCAAAAAGAGGTCCGTGTGGCGGGTCGCGATACGGCATTGCCTGCTTACCTGATTACTCAACCCGATGGCTCTTCGCGCGAGCTGGCCTTGTCACGTCGGATCGGCTTGGTCGGTTTTTTCATTGATCCGGCTCAGCCTGGTGCAGAGCCAGTGCAACTGAAGTTGGACCAGGCCAGACCAGTCCGGGAAATTGCCCTTGCTTGGGATAACTACACCGAGCCACTGAAGCGAATGCGTTTTGATCGGTTTCTGGGCAACAGCTTGTTTGTGACCATCACGGCGACTTTGCTAACGCTGCTGGTCAACTCCATGTGTGCCTTTGCGCTATCTAAATATTCATTTCGGGGTCGGAACGCCATCTTCGTGCTGGTCTTGTCTACCTTGATGGTCCCCGTCTCTGTTATTTTGATTCCATCCTTCCTGGTGATCACCTCATTGGGGCTCACCAATTCATTGTGGGGTGTGATTCTTCCCCCGGTGGCAACACCAACCGGTGTCTTTCTGTTACGTCAATACATGCTCACCATACCCGATGAGTTGATTGATGCTGCGCGAATGGATGGTGCTTCAGAGTGGCGAATCTATTGGCGAATCATCATGCCTCTGGCGGTGCCGGCGCTGGCTGTCCTCGGTATTTTCTCGGTCATGTGGCGGTGGAACGATTTTTTATGGCCATTGATTGTGCTGAATCGGGAAGAAGTTTTCACGCTTCAGCTTGGTTTGGCAAGCTTCCAAGGTGAGCTGGATACCCAGTGGCATTACCTGTTGGCGATGACCGTTATGACGCTGGCGCCAGTCGTTTTGATCTTCCTCTTCTTGCAGAAATACATCACGACCGGTATCGCATCGACGGGATTGAAGTGACCTGAACGCGGCGCCCTAGACATATGACCCAACCCTTTGGCATTGCCATCATCGGCATTGGGCCTGCGGCAAAACCGCATTTGCAAAGCCTCTACGATCTTCGGGGGCGAGTCGCCCTGCGTCACGCTGTTACCCGGCGGCCTGCGGTAGCGGATATGGGCCCGTTCGCTGGGCTGGTTCAGCCGCACGCCGATTTGCAAAGAGCTTTGCTTGATCCATTTGTGCGGGCTGTCATCATTGCCACAGCGCCCGACACTCATGGCGAGATAGCGCGTCAGTGTTTTGCGCACGGCAAGCACGTTTTGCTGGAGAAGCCACTTGACACGTCGGTGGCCCGTGCTGGCGCAATCGTCGCAGACGCGCGCGCAGCGGGGTTACGTCTGGGCGTGGTGTTGCAGCACCGTTTCAGACCCGGATCGCAGGCTCTGGCCCATGTGCTCGCACAGGGTCGCCTGGGACGCATTCAGGCAGCGTCGGTTCGGGTGCCGTGGTGGCGGCCGCAAAGCTATTACGACATGGCCGGGCGAGGCACGATGGCACGCGACGGCGGTGGCGTGCTCATGACCCAGGCCATCCACAGCATTGACCTCTTTCGCGCCCTGATTGGCGTACGTCGCGTCACTGCAGCACAGGTAACAAGGACCGATCTTCATCAGCTTGAAACGGAAGACCTTGTCAGCGCGATGTTTGCCCTTGAAGGTGGCGGTATCGGCCATCTCATGGCCACTACAGCACTGTACCCCGGACGTCCGGAGTCCTTAGAGCTTATCGGCCAGTTGGGAAGTGCGAATCTGGAGGGTGGCTCTTTGCAGGTCCACCTGCTGGACGGCACGAAGCTGTTTACGCAGGCCGAAGGTGGGACGGGCAGTGGCACCAACATCATGGACTTTCCAAACGACGCGCACCGGGCGTTGTTGCTCGACTTTGTAGAAGCTGTAGAGGCTGAGCGTGATCCTTTAGTGACGGGCGAACAAGCCTTGGCTACCCAGATACTCATTGACGAAATTCTGCTCGTCGGAGCGTGGCAAGCAAACGCTTGTTGATGCCGGTTTATTCCTTCGCAATTCCCAGTTCGTCGAATCCCTTTTTTGCAAGACCATCCGGGTATCCTTGCTTATCCGCAGGCTGCTTTTCCAGCGGCTTGTTACCCGTTTCAAGATGAGGCGAGCTTTCTATGAAAAAACAGTCACAGTCCGTTACCTCCAGGCATTGCCATGTGGGTTGGCTGGCAGGCGTCCTGGTTGTTTGTGTTGCGTTTATATGCTCCAGCGACGCAACCGCTAACGCTAACGCTAACGCTAACGCTAACGCTAACGCGCCTGAGGCACCTGTGGCAAGCTCGCTGGCCGCTGTTCCTGAAGCATTGAAAGTCGATGTGGCACGGTTCACCGAACAGCGCTTCGATTGGTTCGACAGCCAGCGCCAACGCTTGGTGCCGGCAAAGCTGTATCTGCCCGCCAGCAAGCGCACAACCGGCTCGGTGCCGCTTGTCGTTTTTTCGCACGGGATCGGCGGTTCCAGGGACGGGTACAGCTACCTTGGTCAGTACTTTGCCGCGAATGGGTACGGCAGTCTCCATGTCCAGCATGTTGGCAGCGATCGGCAATTGTGGTTTGGTAATCCCTTGGCCCTGCCTGCGCGCTTGGGTAGTGCCGCGCAGAGCTCTGAGGCGCTTGATCGGGTGCAGGACCTGCGATTTGCGCTCGATGAAATACTGGGTGGCAATCAGGGCGCCCTGTTTGACAGGGGCCGAATTGCCGCGGCCGGTCACTCCTACGGAGCCAACACCACCATGCTCATCGCTGGTGCTCAGGTTGAGTTGGACGGCCGAAAAGTCGCGTTGCGAGACCCCCGAATCAACGCGGCCATTCTCATTTCGGCGCCCCCCTTTTATCGCATGGGAGAAGCGAGCAAGATACTTGCTGGTGTCGACGTGCCGACATTGCACATCACGGCCACAGAAGACGTGATTCAAATCCCGGGTTACCTCTCCGGCGTTGAGGATCGCTTGGAGATATTCAAGGCCACGGGTAACGGCATCGCTGCGCCCAAAGTGCTGGCTATTTTCAAAGACGGGTCCCACAGCATCTTTACCGACCGCACAGTGACCGGTGGCCGGTACTTGAACCCTCGGGTCAAGATTGCAACTCGGCAATTGGCGCTGGCCTTCCTGAACGGTTTGCCAACCAGAAACTACGGCGCAATGGACGCATGGTCACTCAGTAACGCCGACCTCGTTGCCAGATTTGAAAAGCGGCTGCCTTAGGCTACACGCTGGTGCAACCGCGCCAAAATCTCGGTGATGGAGGCTTTTTTCCACTTCAAAGAACGGGGGCCGAGTCGGTCCTGGTCGACCGCTTTGCCCTCTCTCAGGTCAAGAGCTTGCACCAGACTGGCCGGAAAACGCACTGTCAGTGATGTTGCGCTTTAATCCCGCGTGGATATCGGCGGAAGCAGCGGCGTGAGGTGGTTTTTTTGGCTTCGACCGCTCCGGCAGATAATCTATTCCCATGGAACTCATCACCTTTTTGCTCGACTTCATCCTCCATGTAGACAAGTACCTGGAGGCCTTTGTCCGCGACTACGGTATGTGGGTGTATGCCCTGCTGTTTCTGGTGATTTTTGTCGAGACTGGCGTGGTGGTGATGCCGTTTTTGCCTGGTGACTCGCTGCTGTTTGTGGTGGGGGCCATGTGCGGCGTGGGGCTGATGAGCTACCCGCTGTCGGTCGGGCTGCTGTTTGCTGCGGCGGTGTTGGGCAACCAGTGCAATTACGCGCTGGGCCGGCATTTTGGTCCCAAGGTGTTCCAGTGGCCGAATTCGCGTATTTTTAACCGGGCGGCGTTTGACCGCACCCATGCGTTTTACGAACGCTACGGTGGCATCACCATCGTGGCGGCGCGCTTCATGCCTTTTTTGCGCACCTTCGCCCCGTTTGTGGCCGGGGTGGCGCGAATGACGCGCTCCAAGTTCACGTTTTATGACGTGACCGGTGGCGCCTTGTGGGTGGGGGGCATCATCACCGTCGGCTATTTCTTTGGCAACATGCCCTTTGTTAAGGCGCACCTGGACAAAATTATCTGGGCCATGATCCTTATCCCCGGGCTGCTGGTGCTGTGGGGCAGCTGGAAGGCGCGCAAGGCATGACCCTGCCCGGTTCACGGACCGGTTCAACAGCGCCAACCCCGCGCGCGCCGCCACCTGCTGATCTGGCCGAACTGGATGGCTTGTTGCAGGCCAGCGAAGCCGCTTTCACTGACCTGCGCCCAGGCACCGCCAAGGGCATCGTCTGGCAAGGCGCCGACCGGCAGCGCCGCCCCTGGGCGGTGGTGTACCTGCATGGTTTTAGTGCCAGCCGGCTGGAGACTGCGCCGCTGGCTGAGGTGGTGGGCCAGGCGCTGGGCGCCCATGTGTTCTACACCCGGCTGACCGGGCACGGTCGCAGTGGCCAGGCGATGGCTGAAGCCCTGCCGCAAGACTGGATGGCCGACACCCTAGAGGCCCTGCGCATCGGCCAATTGCTCGGTGACAAGGTGCTGCTGATCAGCTGCTCCACCGGTGCCACGCTGGCGACCTGGCTAGGCACCTCCGCCCTGGGCAGCCAGGTGGCGGCACATGTGTTTTTGTCACCCAACTTTGGCCCCAAAGACTGGCGTGGTGAGCTGGTGAACTGGCCCTGGGGCCGTCGGTTGGTGCTGACGATGGCGGGTGAAAGCCGGGGTTGGGTGCCAGACTCAGAGGCTGAGGCATTGGCCTGGACCACGCGTTACCCCACCCGCGCAGTGTTTCCGATGATGGCCCTGGTCAAGGCGGTGCGTGACAGCGATCTGGCCAGTTTTCAAGCGCCAGTGCTGGTGCACTACAGCGAGCGGGATGAGACGGTGAGCCCGGCCCGCATCAAGTCGGCCTTTACCCGGCTCGGCTCGCCCCAAAAACAACTGGTGCCAGTAGGCTACAGCCAGAGCAAAGGCCAGCATGTGCTGGCCGGCGCCATTACGGACCCGGCGGCGGTGGCCCCGATGGCCGAGGGCATCGTCCAGTGGGTCAAGGGCCTGGACCGCTGAGCTTGCTGGGCGCCGCAAAACCGGCGGTTTGGGCATAGCCCCGCACGATGGCGGTCAGCTCATCGTGGCTGGCCACGGTGTTGATGTCGGTAAAGCCATCCGGCGCTCGGCCCTCGACCAGGTCTATCACCCGCTCCGGGCCGCCAACGCGGTTGGTCAGCACAATGTCGGTGGTTGGGGCCAGGCGCTGGGTTTCATAGGCGGCCAGCGCTGCCACTGGGTCGCCCGGTTGCGCGGCCAGGCTTTGCGCCAGGCACTGCGCGTCCAGAACGGCCTGGCTGGCGCCATTGGAGCCGACCGGGTACATCGGGTGGGCGGCGTCGCCCAGCAGCGTCACCCGCCCATGGCTCCAGCGCGGCAGCGGCTGGCGGTCGCACATGGGGTACTCATAGAACTCAGGCGTGGCCTTAATCAGCGCCACCGGGTCCAGCTCGGCTAAGGTGAACTTGTCCTGTACCAGCGGCAGCAGGTCGGCCAGGCGGCCGGGGCGGCTCCAGTCTTCCCGGTGGGGCGGTGGGCCGGGCTTGCCCTTGCGCGACGTGACGGCCCAGTTCATCAGCACCTCGCCCGGGCGCGCCGGGTCGGTCAAAATGGGGTAGAGCACCAGCTTGGCCCCCATGCCGCCGGCAATGATCATCGAGCGCCCGCTTAAAAAAGGTGGCCACCAGGTGGCGCCGCGCCACAGCATGATGCCGTTCCAGCTGGGCGGCCCCTCGTCTGGGTAAAACGCAGCCCGAACGCGCGAGTGGATGCCGTCGCACCCCAGCAGCACGTCGCCATGGACCGAGGCCAGCCCGGTGTCCGCACCAGTTTTGAAGCGCGCCGTGACGCCGCGCTGGTTTTGTTCGAAATCTACCAGCTGATGGCCGGTGCGGATGGCCGCCTCGCCCAGCCGCTCGACCACGGCCTGGCGCAGCACACCCTGCAATTTGCCCCGGTGGATTGAGAACTGTGGCACCTCAAAACCAGCCGCCAGACCTCTGGCCTCCTGCCAGATGCGTGAGCCCTGCCGGTTCATGTAGATCAGCTCGCCGGTACGTACACCTGCGGCGTCCAGCGCCGGCAGCAGGCCTAACCCGGCCAGCACCTTGATCGCATGCGGCAAGGTGTTGATGCCCACCCCCAACTCGCGAATCTGGCTACGCTGCTCGAATACGATGGACGCAATGCCCACAGCATGCAGGCTCAAGGCTGTGGCCAGCCCGCCGATGCCGCCGCCCACAATGATGGCTTTCATGCTTTGCTTTCTGAAGTGCTGTCCAAACGCTCGGTCGCCGCAGCGCTTGACCGCCGCTCCCGTGCCATTGCTTTGGCCCGGTACATGTCTTCGTCTGCCAATTCCAGCAGACGGTCAATGTCCTCGGACTGGAGAGGAAAAAGGGCGATGCCGACACTGGCACCGACCCGGACCGTGAGGTCGCCCACCTGGACGGGCTGGCTTAGTTGCAGTACCAGTTTGTCTGCAATGGCGCGGGCATGGTCTAGGCTCGTCACTGCATCAACCAGCACGATGAACTCGTCGCCGCCCACGCGCGCTGCAACATCGGTGCTGCGGACACCCGCGCGCAGGCGCTGACCGATTTCGATGAGCAACAGATCACCCACCGCGTGGCCGAACCGGTCATTGACCGGCTTAAAACCATTCAGGTCGAGCATGAGAACCGCGAACTGCGTGTTGTCGCGTCGGCTCCGCGCCACGGCCTGCTGCATTTGCAGTGTGAGTTGGGTGCGATTGGCCAGGCCGGTCAGGGGGTCGTGATGCGCCAGCTGTTTCAAGGCCACTTCGCTTCGTTGCAGACCTTGAATACGGTTTGCCATAGACAGTGACAGCAAAAGCATTTCGAAAAAAGACCCAATCAAGATGCCATTGGATGTCAGGAAATTGGTGGGTACCCAGCCGAGAATACGCAAACTGAAGGCCGCAGCGCCTGTCAGCAGCGCGCTGGAGCCTGCTAGGTAAAGCAGTGCCACAGGACGCCCGTCCTTGACCGCGATCAGGCCGATGCCGACGACCAAGAAGGAAAACGCCGCGCCGAGCAGCGTGGCAGCAATGGTGAAAAATGGCCAGTCCGTGAGCAGGGCGCCAGCGGCCAGCACCAAAAAGGCCAACTGCCCATAGCGCAACAGTTGGTCCAGTCGGGGCGACCATTCGCGCATACCCAACAGTCGCCTGGAAAATAGGGCGCCAAACAAGCCGACCAGGCAATAGCCGGCCGGTCGGATCAGGTCGCCAACACGTGGCCAGTCGGGCCAGAGAAACTGGGCAGCCAGCCCCAGGATGCCGGCTTGGGAGACGGCCAGGCTGGCCAGAAAAGCCACGTAGATCAGGTAAATTGAATCTCGCAGCGACAGGTAAAGCAGCAGGTTGTAGGTGCCCAGCGCCAGCAGCATGCC
>CAJAXU010000291.1 GCA_903948045.1 uncultured beta proteobacterium
CCCAGCACCTGGCTCATGGGCAGCAGCACCACCTGAAACGGCATGAACACGCCAAACAGCATGAAGCCGAACAGCAACTCGCTGCCGCGAAATTTCCACAGGCTCAGCACATAGCCGTTGATGGCGCCCCAGGCGGTGGAGATCAGCACCGCCGGCACCGCCATCAGCACCGAGTTCCAGAAATAGGGCCGCAGGCCGCGGCAGTCCACGCCGGTGCAGGCGGTGGACCAGGCCAGTTCCCAGGCCTCGAAGTTGAGCGAGGCGGGCAGGCTGAGCAGATTGCCCGAGCGGATCTGCGCCGCGTCTTTGAGCGAGGTGGCCAGCATCACATACAGCGGTGCCAGGAAAAAGCAGGCCGCCAGCAGCAGCAGCGCGTACAGCAGCAACCGTGACAAATGCTTAGCGGTCATGGGGCTTGGCGCGCAGTTCGCTGTACAGGTAGGGCACTACGATGGCCGCTACGGTGGCGAGCATCATGGTGGCGCTGGCCGCGCCCAGCCCGATCTGGCCGCGGTTGAAACTCATCACAAACATGAAGGTGGCCGGCACATCGGTGGCAAAGCCCGGGCCGCCGGCGGTGAGCGCCATCACCAGGTCAAAGCTCTTGATGGAGAGGTGCGCCAACACCAGGATGGTGGAGAACACCACCGGGCGCAATATCGGCAGGATGATGCGCCAGTAAATGCGCGGCAGCGAGGCGCCATCGATCTGCGCCGCCTTGATGATGCTGTCGTCAATGCCACGCAGACCGGCCAGAAACAGCGCCATGGCAAAGCCGGCCGACTGCCAGATGCCGGCAATCACAATGCAATAAATGGCGGTGTCACTCTGCACCAGCCAGTCGAACTTAAAACTGGCCCAGCCCAGGTCGTGCATCAGCTTTTCCAGCCCGAGGCTGGGGTTCAAAATCCACTTCCAGGCGGTGCCGGTCACAATGAAGGACAGGGCCATCGGGTACAGGTAAATGGTGCGCAGCACGCCTTCGGCGCGCACCTTCTGGTCCAGCACAATCGCCAGCAGCAGGCCCAACAGCAGCGAGCCACCCACGTACAGCCCGCTGAAAATGCCCAGGTTTTTCAGCGCCACCCACCAGCGGTCCATCTCCCACAGCCGGCTGTACTGCTCCAGCCCCACGAACTCGTCGTAGTTGGGCAGCATGCGCGAGCCGGTCACCGACAGCACCCCGTTCCAGACCATGAAGCCGTAGATGAACGCAAAGCCCAGCACAAAGCCGGGTGCGACCACCAGTTTGGGAATCAGGGTTTCGAGGGATTTCATGGGCTGGTTGGCAAGCGGCAGGCAGGTAAGAAGGCATGGATCCCCGATCAGGTCGGGGATGACGGTGCCTTGTCATTCCCGGCCACGACCGGGAATCCATCCCTGATGGCCTTACTTGGTCGCAGCAGCCTTGGCGATGTTTTTCATGCCGTCGGCGACCGAGATCTTGTCGTCGTTCCAGAACTGGCTGACGGCGTCCTTAATGGCGCCTTCAGCAGCTGGCTTGATGGCCATGCCGTGGGCGACAGAGGGCACCAGGCCGCCGGTCTTGGCGGTGTCGACAAAGTCTTTGCTGGAGGTCTTGGCGCAGTCGTCAAACTTGGCCATGCTCATGTTCAGGCGCACCGGGATCGAGCCCTTGTTCAGGTTGAACACTTCCTGAAACTCGGTGCCCATGATGGACGCGGCCAGGTCGCCCTGGGCCTTTTGCGCGCCGCTGTCTTTGAGCTTGAACATCGCAAAGGAGTCGACGTTGAAGGTGTAGGCGTTGGCGGTGCCGGGGGCGGCAGCACACAGGAAGTCTTTGCCTGGTGCTTTGCCGGCCGCCAGGAACTCGCCCTTGGCCCAGTCACCCATGAACTGGAAGGCGGCTTTTTCCTGCATCACCATGGCGGTGGCCAGGTTCCAGTCGCGGCCCGCTGCGGCGGCGTCGGTGTAGCTCTTGACCTTGCGGAAGGTCTCCAGCGACTTCTTCATGGTGTCGCTGGCCAGCGCCTTGGCGTCGAGCTTGATCAGTGCGTCGCTGTAGAACTTGGCACCACCCACGCCCAGCACCACCGATTCAAAGGTGGTGAAATCCTGCCAGTTCTGGCCGCCATGGGCGACCGGGATCAGGCCGGCGGCTTTGACCTTGTCGGCGGCAGCAAAAAACTCGTCCCAGGTTTTGGGCATGCCAGCAACGCCGGCTTTTTTCAGCACGGCGGCGTTGGCCCACATCCAGTTGACGCGGTGCACATTGACCGGGGCGGCCACATAGTTGCCTTTGTACTTCATGACATCAGCCACGACCTTGGGCAGCAGGCTGTCCCACTTTTCGGCCTTGGCAGTGGCATCCAGATTGGCCAGCACGCCTTCAGCGGCCCATTCCTGGATGGCCGGGCCCTTGATCTGGGCGGCGGCCGGCGGGTTGCCTGACACGACACGGCTCTTGAGCACAGTGGCGGCGTTGTCGCCACCGCCACCCGCCACTGCAAAGTCTTTCCAGACGTGGCCCTTGGCCTGCATGATTTTCTTCAACTCGGCCACCGATTTGGCCTCGCCACCGGAGGTCCAGTAGTGCAAGACCTCGACTTCGCCGGCTTGCGCCGCAGCGGCTGTGACCACGATTGCCACCGCAGCGGCCAGTTGAGATACCTTGAACATGTTGTTGTCTCCTGAAGTGGGCTCCGGCGGCGCGACAGGCCAGGGTTGGAGCAGGGTTGCTTCGCGCAGTCACCTGCTGCACGAATTAATTAATTATTCATTAATGTTTGTAATTCGAGAACTAGGGCTAACCCTAGGCCACCAGCGCCAGCGCCCCGAAGTCGCCCACCCGCTCGCCCAGCCCGGCCGGCACGATGGCGCAGCCATCGGTCAGCGCTGGCAGCTTGCCCGCCACTTCGGCCCGCAGCTTGGGCAGCAGCCAGTCGCGGTGGTGCCAGAACACGCTGCCGCCGATGCTGATGCGCTGCAGGTCCAGGGTGGCGATCAGGTTGTAGAGGGTCCGGCCCATCACCCGGCACAACTCATCAATCAGGGCTCCAGCCCCTGTATCACCTGCCTTGGCAGCTATAAAAAGTGAAGCAGCGTCGGGGTAGCCCAGGGTGCTGAAGCGCCGGCCAATGGCATTGCCGCCAACCAGGCCTTCCACGTCACCCACATTGCCGCAGCCACACAGGGCGTCCAGGCTGTCGCTGACAAAGCTGTGGCCGGCGTGGCCGGCGTTGCCGTTTTTGCCGCGCAGCACGCGGCCGTCCACACACAGGCCCATGCCGATGCCGGTGCTCCAGGTCAGGTAGGCGCAGTGGTCCAGCGGCTGGCCGTCCTGCTGCAGGGCGCCCCAGCGGCGTTCGGCCTCCAGCGCGGCAATGCCGTCGTTCTCGACCCGGACCCGGGCAAAGTGCTGGCGCAGCGGCGCTTCCAGCCGGGCGCTGTTCCAGCTGTTGGGCAGGCCACGCGCCGGCCCGGCCAGGCCGCCGCAGATGTTGGGTGCGGCCAGTTCGATCAGACCCTGCTGCATGACGAAGGGCCCGCAGGAGGCCACGCCCACGGCCTCGATGTCAGCCATCGGTACGCCACTGGCGCTGCAACTTTGCGTGATCAGGCGCAGAATTTGCGCGGCCAGCGCACCCTCGTCACCGGTCCGGGCGGTGGGTTCAGCCACGCGGCCGTGCACACCCTTGGCATCGGCCACGCTGACGGCCACTTTGGTGCCGCCAATGTCCACGCAGGCCACGGGCCGGGTGCCGGCCGGCAAACGAAAGGCTTCGATCGAAACATCGGTGCTCATCAACAAGACTCCTTCAATGGGGGATGGGGCGCCGCTCAGACGCGGCCGTAGGTGTCCTGCAGGCGGACGATGTCGTCCTCGCCCAAGTAGGCGCCAAATTGCACCTCGATGATTTCCAGCGGGCCCGGGCCCGAGTTGGCTAGCCGGTGGACCTCGCCCAGGGCAATGTCGATGTGTTGCCCCGGCAGCAGTTCCAGCGTGCGCTCACCCACGGTGACTCGGCCGCAGCCGACTACGCCCACCCAATGTTCGGCGCGTTGGTGGTGTTTTTGCAAACTGAGCTGCTGGCCAGGCGCCACGCCGATGCGTTTGACCTTGTAGCCCGGCGCCTCAGTCAGGGTCTCGTACCAGCCCCAGGGCCGCAGCGTGCGCTCAAAGGCAGGCAGGGTACTGGCGGGCGCTGTTTCAGCAGGCGGCGGTGAGGTGATCGGCATGGCGGTCGGCAGGGTGATAACGAGCATCAGGTGGGACCCCATGCTACCGCGCCGCGCGGCCGCCGGTTACCGTGGCGTTACCTGCTCTCTAAAGGGTGTGTTCACAAGTGGGCGCGGGTCCAGCGCACGATGTCGGCCGCACCCATGGCGCCGGGCTGGCGCGCCACCTCACGGCCATTGGCAAACAGCGCCAGTGTGGGGATGCTGCGGATGTTGAAGCGCGAGCCCAGCGCCTGCTCGGCCTCGGTGTCCACCTTCACCAGCCGCACCTGGGGTTCGAGCTGGGCGGCCGCCTGCTCAAAAGCGGGTGCCATTTGCCGGCAGGGGCCGCACCAGGGCGCCCAGAAGTCGACCAGCAGCGGGATCTGACTGCGGCTGACGTGGCGGTCAAACAGCGGCTCGGTCAGCGCCAGCGAGTGCGCCACAAACAGCGGCTTGTGGCAGCTGCCGCAATCCGGCGCCTGACCCAGGTCGGCTTGGCGGACCCGGTTGGTGGTGTGGCAGTGCGGGCAGACGATGTGCAGGGGGTCGGTCATGGGAACTCCTTTGCCGCTGTAGATGGAGGCGGGTGCGGGGGCTTCAAGCGGGTTGACCTGTGGCCCCCGAGTTCATTGGCCAAAATAGTTTAGTCTCCGCGCGCCACTATTTGGCGCGGGGACAGGGGGGTAGAAACCGGTTGTAAAAGCCCCCAGTAAATCACTGCAGCTCAGACATGCGCTTTTGATATGCGCCAACTAAACAAGTTTTGTCAGAGCAGGCGCGGAGTGAAAACTTAATCCACTCCAGTTGTTCTTTCTTGAGCTTGTCTTTGTCTGCAGTTTTTTCCCTCGCCTTTGCATAGGCTTGACTCAAGTCCACATCCAATTTGGCCAGTTCCCGGTCGCCGCAAACCAATTTCTCCTGCCCGTTACTCGCCTTTGCGCAGTCAAAACTAGGAGAAAACGGCGAGTTATCCACCGCCGCAACTGGTGCTATTGCTGGAACTGGCGCCGGAGTCGGTACAGGTGCAGGTTCGGGAGCTGAGGCAGCCGCTGGTGTCGGTGCTGGAGCCGGTGCTGGAGCTGGAGCTGGTGCTGGAGCTGGTGCTGGTGCTGGTGCTGGTGCTGGTGTGGGAGCTGGTTCGGTAGACTTGTATTTCATCCCAACGATGTTGTTATCTTTCACCCATTTTGGCATTTCAGCGTCGAGATCGTTGCAGTTCATCACTTTGATGTTACGGAACATGCCAAATTCTTTATCGGTCGTATAGGCTTCGGCAAAACACTCTTTCTTTCGCTCACCTTGGCTGCGGTTAACGAAATTTAAATCCACCTTCTCAAGGCAGGCGGGGATTACTTTCTCCTTAAATTTACCCGCACCAACATCTAAGACTGTATTTGATTGGTCACGCAACTCTTTTTCATCAAGCTCGTACCCATTCAGCTTTAGTGCTGCGATTGTTGTGCCTATGATGAGTTCTGCGGGCGAATATGTGCCCTTGTCAAATGTAGCGTACCAAATTGAAGTTTTTAACTTCATATCGCAGTCACTCTTGGAGAAACTAGATTTATCGCCTTTCCCACCAACATTGTCACAGCCAATTAAAATGACAAGCAAAGAGACTAGCAATACTCGCATTAGATATTTCAATTTAATTTTCCTTAGATTATTTATGGAGCATTGATTTTTATAAGATATTTTGAGCCTTACTCAAAACTGTTCTCCATCAAGTCAACCCTGTATTCGTAACGTTAGCATACCGGAGCGGCGGCACGTCGTCGGCCCCTGCAGCTCGCCCAAGCTCAACACGTCGATCTCACAAAAACCGCGCCAGCGCCGCCGCCAGCAGGCTCAGCAGAATGGTGCTGGTGAAGGGCAGAAAAAGTTCTCGGCCAAACAGCTTGAAGCGCACATCGCCAGGCAGTTTGCCTACGCCCAGTTTGCGCACCCAGGGGGTCAAGATGTTGACCAGCATCAAGACCAAAAAAATCACCAGCAGCCAACGGATCATGAATAGGCCTTGTTCGGGGTTGGATCGGGTTGCATCGGCTTAGAGTGTGTGGGTGCGGTCACCCTGGGTAAAGCCCAGGGCGTCCCAGGGCTCGCCACGGCACAGGCCGATGACCTTGAACAGCTCGCCCATCTCGTGCTCCAGCAGCAGGTGCTGGGCCTGGGCCCGCTGCGCCAGGGGCGCGGCATCAAGCCTTGGGCCAATGCCGCAGTTGATCAAAAAGCGCGCCTGGCTGCAGTAGCCCAGCACCGCCAGCCCGGCGTCCTGCGCCGCCAGGGCGATGCCGGTGAAATTGACATGGGCAGTGATGTCCTTGTGCCCGACCAGCACCAGCGGGTCCGGGTCGGCCTGGTGTGCACGGTGGCACATCACCGTGCCCATGTGCCGCTGTGGGTGGTAGTACTCGTGCTCGGGAAAGCCGTAATCGATGAAAAACGCCGCACCGGCCACCAGCCGCTCGGCCAGGGTGCGGATGAAGGCCTCGGCCTGCGGGTGGATTTCGGTCAGGTAGTCGTGCTCGCCTGGGATGTCCACGGGCGGGCGCAGCGCGGTGGGGCGGTCCTGCCAGACCCAGCCGGCGCCGTCCGGGTCGGCGGCGACGCCGCGCTCGAACCAACTGCCGTTCACCCGCGCCAGCAGCTGAACCGGCATGGCATCGAGCAACTCGTTGCCCAGCACCACACCCGCCAGCTGCTCGGGCAGCGCATCGACCCATTGCACCTGGTCGGCAAAGGCCGCCAGGCGGGCCTGTTGCCGCGCGCGCAGCGTGGCCGACAGTTCAATGATGCGGTACTGCGGCAGCGGCTGGCCCAGCGCCTGCAGGCTGCTCAGCAGTTGCTGCGCCAAGGCACCGGAGCCGGCGCCAAACTCCCACAGGGTGTTGGTCTGGGTCTGGTGCAGGGCCTGGGCCAGTTGGCTGGCCAGGGTCTGGCCGAACAGCGGCGAGATTTCAGGGGCGGTGACGAAGTCACTGCCGGCGACCGCCCGCCCGTCCTGCTGCCGGTAGGGCAGGCTGCCGAATTTCAGGCTGTCGCGGGCGTAGTAACCCAGGCCGGGCGCGTACAGGGCCCGGGCCATGAAGGCGTCAAAGCCGAGCCAGCCACCAGCGGCGGCCAGCGCATCCCCGATAATTCGGCGCAGGCCGGGCGAAACCTCGTCGTCGGGCAAGTCATTCATAGTTCAATTGATGTTAACAGTCAGCTTCTTTGCAGCCATTGCGCCCACCTGCGGCCCGCAGACCCGTGTAGCCAACGCCCGGCGGCCGGTAGCCCATGCTTAAGCACGTGCTGGTGACCGGCGGTTCGAAGCGCCTGGGGGCGCTGCTGTGTCGGCAGTTTGCGCGTGCCGGTTGGCAGGTCTGGTGCCATTACCAACACTCGGTCGATCCGGCGCAGGCGCTGTGCGCCGAGTTGCGTCAGCTCGGCGTGCAGGCGCACCCGATTCAGGCCGATCTGGCCGACGGCGACGCGCGCCGCCGCATGATGGCCACCATCACGGCACAAAGCGGCCCGCTGCACTGCCTGGTGAACAATGCCTCCAGCTTCGAGCCCGACAGCGCCGCCGCCATGGATGAGCCCGGTGCGCGCAACCAGCTCGAGGTGAACTTGCTCGCGCCGCTGGCGCTGGCCGGCCTGATGGCGCAAAGCCTGGCCCAGACGCCACCCGCGGGTGAGCCCGTCGGCCTGCGCAGCGTGGTCCATGTGCTGGACCAGAAGGTGTTCAACCTCAATCCGGATTACTTTTCGTACACCGTGAGCAAACTGGCGCTGGAGCGGGCGGTGGCCCTGCAGGCACAGGCGCTGGCGCCAGCGCTGCGGGTGTGTGGCGTCGCGCCTGGCCTGATGTTCCTGAGCGGGCCGCAGTCGCAGGCCAACTTTGACCAAGCCGGCCGCGTCAACCTGCTGCGCCAGGCCCTTGATCCGGCGCAGGTGGCGGCCAGCTGCCTGTTTCTGGCCGACAACTCCTGCATCACCGGCGTCACGCTGACGGTGGACAACGGCCAGCACCTGGTGCCGCTGCCACGCGACGTGATGTTCGTGGTGGACACTTTGAACCAGGAGCCCCAACATGGCGGATGATTCCCTGACCCAGCTGACGCTGAGCTGCCGCCGCCTGTTCCTGCGCAACCACGTGCTGCCGGTGCACATCGGTGCCCATGATTTTGAGAAAGGCGTGGCGCAGCGCCTGGTGTTCAATGTCGAACTGTTTGTGCCCTACAGCGCCTCCACCCCGAAATCGGACCGGCTGGCCGAGGTGGTGGACTATGACTTTGTGCGCCATCTGATTGCCGAGCGGGTGCAGCGCGGCCATGTCGAGCTGCAGGAAACCCTGTGCGACGAACTGGCAGCGGCGCTGTTGGCCCACCCGCAGGTCCAGGCGGTGCGCCTGTCGACCTGCAAGCCCGATGTCTACCCCGATTGCGAAGGGGTGGGCGTCGAAGTGTTTCGAATAAAGGGTTCACCCGTATGACCGCCACCACGGGTTACCAGACCCTCACGCTCACTGGCCTGCGCTTCGAGGCCAGCCTGGGTATTCTGGAGTTCGAGAAAATCGCGCCGCAGCCGATCCAGGTCGATGCTGAACTCCGGCTGGGCACCCAGCCCCTGCTGCCGCACAACGACGAGATCAACCATGTGCTGGATTACCGCAAGGTGCGCAAGATCATCATCGATGAATGCACGGCCGAGCATGTGAACCTGCTGGAAACCCTGATCGGCAAGCTGGCCAACCGCCTGATGCAGCTGCCCGGCGTGCAGGGCGTGCGCGTGAAAATTGCCAAGCTTGAGATTTTTGACGATTGTGAAGTTGCCATCCGGGTTGAAACCGGACAATGGTGACCCCAGAAAGCACACCATGAATGCCGTTTGGATTGACTCCGAAACCACCGAAGCCCCGGCCACCGAGCCGGGCCGCGCCCTGAAGATTGAGCGCGAAACCCACAAGCTGGAAAAACGCCTGTGCCGCCAAGTTGGGCAGGCGATTGTGGATTTCAACATGATCGAAGCCGGCGACCGCGTGATGGTGTGTGTGTCAGGCGGCAAAATATAGCCAAAACATTTTTTGTAAAGCTAAATCCAGCATCTTCCTGACCCTTTCCCAAGGGGTCTCAAAAAATTCGCTTTACAAAATACCCTTGTGTGGTAAAGTGCCTGAAAAATGGTTATCAGATGATATTTTTTGTAAACAATGAAGCTCCGCAGATATCAATACAACGGCGTGCCTTTTGTAGCAATAGTTGACAACTATGACTGTCCGGTAGATCCATTTGTCTCCTGCTACCTGAATTCCTTGGGTTCAAAGGCTGCAAACACAAGATTGAGGTTTGCACATGAACTGCTATTCGTGCTGAAGCATTTCGGTGATGGCAAGCGACAGATTGATCTTGCTGCTAGGGTCGCTTCAGAGAAATTCATCTCAAATCAGGAATACATGCAGTTCTACGAGCACTGCTTTTTCCAAAAGAACTCAGTGCATGAAGGTTCAGTCGTTTTGTTTCCCAGCATAGAAGACAAGCGCCTGAGAAATGTCATAGCAGCCAACCAGAGGGGTCTTGCAAAGGTGGCAAACCAAACTGCTTTGGGACGAATCAGACGGCTTCGGCAGTTCCTTGAATGGCTATTCAAACACTTCCACGACGCCCAGAACGTAAATTCCGTTACATCCGACAACTACGATAAGTTGATCGCAAAAATTAAACTGGATGAAAGAGGTATCGGAAGGAACGGAGATCAAAAAGTTGGTAATCCAGAGGACTCCGTCATCCCAGACGAACTTTTCGCTAGGCTCTTAGAGATGGTAGTGCCATCATCACCAAATAATCCGTTTAAGTCGTCAAAAGTAAGAAACTACCTAATCGTTAACCTGCTTATACAAACAGGAATTAGACGCGGAGCTGTAGGAAAAATAAAAATCTCAGATTGCCATTTTGATGGCAGCTATGACCGGATATCAATCTATCCAACCAGAAACGATCCGTCTGACCCTCGACTTGAGAAGGCAAATCAAAAGTCAAAGGCACACCTTGCAACAATTGATCCAGCGCTTATGAAGGACATCAAGTTTTACATCGATCACATCAGATCCCAATTTCCTCAAAAACAACCTCACGACTTCCTTTTAGTAAGTGAAAAAGACTCAAAAGGCACAGTTGGACAACCGCTTTCTCTAAAGTCCATAAATGCCATTTTTGAAAAACTATCCAAGGCACTGGGGTTTCGTGTTCACCCTCAC
>CAJAXU010000292.1 GCA_903948045.1 uncultured beta proteobacterium
CTGTCCGTGCGGCTGGAAACGCCCGCCGCACAAAGGCGAATCAGGTATTCACGTTGCGTTGTGAGGGATCAGTCGGCATCCAGTGCAACACCCGCATCTGGATGCGGCGCAGCAGGCTCGTGAGCACGATGCCAATCACCGACAGCACGATGAGAACGGCAAAACTGCCGGCCGTATCCATCTGCGCCTCCATCTGCAGAATCATCACGCCCAGGCCGGCCTGCGCCCCCACGAACTCGCCGACCACCGCGCCCACCACGCTGAATGCGATGGCCATGTTCAGACCGGCAAAGATATAGGGCAGCGCGCTGGGGAGCTTGGCCTTGCGGAATATTTGCCATGGTGTCGCCGACAGCGAGCGCAAGAGGTCAATCCGGTCTGTATCCACCGCCTTGAAGCCGGCAATGCTGGTCACCAGCACCGGGAAAAAGGTGAGCAGGCAGATGATCGCCACCTTGGAGCCCATGCCAAAACCCAGCCAGACGACGATGATGGGCGCCACTGCTACCTTGGGAACGCTCTGCAGGGCCGCGACGTAGGGATCAAGCAGCGCCTCCAGTCGTGGCATCTGCGATACCAACATCCCGACAGCCAGTCCAACACTGCTGCCAATGACAAAGCCGAGCAGAATCTCCGCAAGGGTGATGCCGCCGTGGTACCAGAAGCCGTCCTTGGCTAGCGGAGATGTGTAGAAGCCACGCCAGAGCGCCACGGCGATGTCGCTGACCGGCGGTATCAGGTGCTTGGGCACTTTGAAGACGCGAACAGCAGCCTCCCAGCCGCCCAGCAGGGCAAGCAGCAGGACGACGGCTTGAAAGCGCGTGGATCGGGTCGAGGTGGGATTGGTCATGGCGTGGCCCTTCAGTCGAATGCAGCGGCATGCGAAAAGCGCTCGCGGATGCCGGCGGTGGCGCGGGAGAACGCCGGATCGTCCATCACCTCCAATCTGCGAGGGCGCGGCAGATCGACGTAAACCAGCTTCTCCAGCGTGCCCGGACGCGGCGACATCACGAACACCACATCGCCCAGGAACACGGCTTCAGGAATGGAGTGTGTGATCAGCACCACGGTCTTGCCGCTTTCCATCCAGATGCGCTGCAACTCCACGTTCATGCGCTCGCGCGTCATCGCGTCCAGCGCGCCAAAGGGCTCGTCCATCAGGAGAATCTTGGGATCGTGCAGCAGGGCGCGCGCAATTGACGCCCGCTGCTGCATGCCGCCGGACAGCTGGCGCGGCAGCTTGTGCTCGAAACCGTCGAGCCGCACCATGTGCAGCAGCTGCATGGCGCGCTCACGCGCCTTCTTCATGTCCAGCCCCAGCACCTCGGCGGGCAGCAGTACATTTTCAAGAATGGTGCGCCACGGCAGCAGGATGGAGCTCTGGAACACCATGCCGATGTCCCGCCGTGTGCCGTGGACCGGCTGGTGGTCGAGCAGCACGGTCCCGACGCTGTAGTCCAGAAGGCCGGCCATGATGCGCAGCAGGGTGCTCTTGCCGCAGCCGCTCGGGCCGACGATCGTGACAAAGCTGCCCTGCTCGATCGAGCAGTCGATGTCTTGCAGGGCCAGCACGCTGTCGCTGCCGCTGCCAAATGTCTTGGATAGGCTCGCGATGCGAATGAAGTCGGGCGCACGCAAACCCGACACAGGCGCGGGTTCGGTCAGGATGCTGGTGGTCATGCATGAACTCCCGCAGATTGGAGAAATCGGACCAGGTGCTGGGCAAGGATCTCGGGCGCCTGCAGCGCCGTGGCGTGGCCGATCGCAGGCAGCAACACGGCGCTGGCGCCGCGGATGCGGCCGGCCATCGCAAGCGTCACCGAGGCCGGTACCACCCGGTCGAGCTCACCAGCCAGCACGAGCGTTGGCGCCACGATGTCGACCACGCCCTTGTCCAGCGTGCTCGCTACGGTCGCGGCCCGCCGAGTCGAGCGCGCCGACTCCGGACGGGCGTTGGCGAATACCCCGCGTAACTCAGGCCGCTGCGCCAAGAACTGTTCCGGGAAGAACCACTTGGCCAGTTCCTCGGCCGTACCCGGCAGCCCCTGGCGCAACTGCGCGATGCGTGGCGCGTCTGGGCACAGCTCTTCGTACAACCGAGGCAGTGGCCAGGTGCTGGCGAGCGCCAGGCGGTCGACCGTCTGCGGGTGCAGTATCGCGAGCGCCTGCGCCACCCGGCCGCCGAATGACGAGCCGAACACATGTGCGCGCTTGAAGTCCAGCGCGCGAATGAGCTTCTGCGCGTCGTAAGCCAGCTCGGCTAGGGTCGCCGCCCTCGCGGGCGCCTGCGTCTCGCCGCAGTCGCGCTGGTCGTAGGCAATCACCGTGAAGTGCCGCGCCAGATACGGCACCAGCGATGCGAACATCTGGCGCGATGCCTCCGCGCCGTGCATCAGGACGAGTGGCGGGCCGTCGCCTTCGCGCTCAAAGGCAATGCGCACCTCGCCCGCCTGAATGAACTCGGTCATGACCCTGCATCCTCGTCCGGCGCTTCCTGCTTCAGCCAGAAGGTCATTTCGATTCTCAGGCCGCGCGGGTCGCGCAGGAACAATTGCTGCATGTCCCAGCCCGGCACCGGCGCCTCGGTGAACGGCACGCCAAGTTCGCCCAGATGGCAACGCATTTCTTTCAGGCCGTGCGAGCGAAACGCGATGTGGTCCACATGCCCCGTCACCGGATCGGTGGCCGATTCGGGCGTCTGCAAATGGGCGTACAGGTGGACGATGGGCTGGCCTTCGGCGTACAGCCAGACACCCGGGGCCGGAACCACGGGCCGTGCGCCCGCCTCCAGGCGCATGACGCGGGTGTAGAAATCCACCAGCGGCGTCAGCTCGTCCGGCGTGCAACGGATCGTGAAGTGATGCAGGGCGGTGACAGGCATGACGTGGCTCCCTTCAGTCCAGCAGTCTTGAAAGTACGCCGGCCAGCTCAGCGGCGGGGTCTGCGGGCGTCCAGGGCATGCGGAAGGCCACGTGGCCGTCAGGGCGCACCAGCACGGCGCCGCGCAGGCCCAGCAGCAAACCATCTTCTTCGTGCGTGTCCTCCAATTGGTACGCCTGCACGGTGCGGCCGTGGGTGCCCGACACCTTCTTCGCCGCTTCCATCCAGGCGTCGGCCTTGGGGCCGGCGACCAAAACGAACTCCTGATCGAACCAGTCCAGCGTGGTGTGCCGGCGTGCCAGATCCAGCCAGATGTGCGGGAAACGGGCGCCCGGCCGGTCGCTTGGCTCGTACCACCGCGGCCTAAGCACGTGCCGCCCGGTGCCGTCCGCTATCACGGCGCCATCCTCATACACAAAGCCCAACGACTGACCGATGCTGTGAATGTGGTTATCGCTGTCGCGGATCCAGAAGTTGATGCGGTCCGGATCGCCCGATCGCATTGCTTCGTCGGTCTGCATGAAGCGTGCGTTGTTGTGAAGGCTGAAATCGGCATTCGAGTCCGCCACAGGCCGTCGTTCGCTGTCGTAGCTGTCCAACAGCCTGGGGCTGGCGCGGCCCGACAGCACGAAGGCCAGTTTCCAGGCCAGGTTGTGCGCGTCCTGGATCCCCGAGTTCATGCCGTAGCCACCGCTGGGAGGGAATCGGTGCGCCGAGTCGCCCACCAGCAGCACGCGACCGCGCCGGTAGTTGGCCGCCACCTGACGGGTGAGGCGCCACACCGAGCGGTTGATCACCTTCACCTCCAGATCGGGCACCCCCGACAGGACGCGTGCCATCTGCACCACCTCGTCGTCGGTGCGCTCGCCGGTGCGCTCGTCCACTTCGCGTCCGACCGGCAGAAGTGTGAGCCACTTGTCCCGCCCGTTGGTGTTGAGAACCGTGCAGGTCGGATACGGAGAATCTTTCCCCTGTATGCGCCAGCCGGCACACAGGTCAGCATCGCGCACTCGGGACAGATCCGCCTGCCAGTATTCATTGGCCATCACGGCCAGGGTGGCCGGGCCGCGCATTTCGATACCGGCTTGCCGGCGCACTGAACTGGTGGCCCCATCGGATGCGATCAGGTACTGTGCCCGCCATGACAGACTCTCGCCCGTACGGGTGTCGCGCGCCGTGACCGTGATGCCGTCGCCGCCTTCATCGAAGTGAAGGAATTCATGACCGAACAGGATCCGACCCACTGAGCTCTTGTGGGCATGGGCCAGCAGTTCCTCCTCCACCGTGTCCTGCGACTGGATGACCTTCCAGCAGGGCGAGTGCCCTGCATTCGGTTCTGGCTGGGTGCGACCCCATTCGTGGCCGGTCATCGAATCACAAAACGTGAAGAAGTCCGAACCGTCGGGCAGTCCGTGCCGCCGCATCAGCCCGTCGATGCCCCATTGGCGAAAAATCTCCATGGTGCGCGTGTAGGTGCCACGTGCCTTGGGATGGTCGGTGGTGGTCAGGTTGCGTTCCAGCAGGACGAAGTCAATACCGAAGCGCTGCATGAGGATCGCCATCGACAGCCCAACGGGGCCGCCGCCAACGATCACAACTGGGATTTTGTTTTGCATGGCTCAGATTTCCAGGGAAGAGTCAAAGGATTCGCCAGCCAAGCGGTAGGCTAGGCCGGGGGTACGCGGAACCCACCGCGCGCAGGCCTGGGCCAGCAACCTGATGCCCAGTATCTGCGGCGCTTGCCACTGCGCACGGGTACCGAAGACGTTGAAGGTGGCGTAACAGACATTGCCCTGCATCAGCGGCACATTGATCACGCTCTGCACGCCGTAGACGCTCATCTGCTCAAAGTCGTCAAAGGTACGCGCCAGCACCGCTGAGCCCTCTCCCACAAACACGCGGCCCTGCAGGAACAGGCATCTCACCCAGGGGGTGAGGGTCTTGCGCTTGGCGCCTTGCACAGGAAAACTCTCGGCCTCGGACGAGTAAAAGCGCTTCAGTTGCAACTCGTCTACCGGGTCACCCGCGGTCGTCATGTTCTGCTGGATGCTGAAGAGGCTTTCGCCCGCGAGGTTCAGGCGCAAAAGATCGATCTTGCGCAAGGCAGTCTCAGCGCTGCGCGCCTGTTCCAGCATGTCCAGCATGTCGGCGGTCAGGGCTTTGGGCGCCAAAGGATCGTTCGTGGACATGCATTAAGTCTAGTCACAGGGATTCACCAAAATGCATTAAATTATGATACCTTGATAACCTTGAAGTTATGGTTATAACTGCCGCCCTCGACCCCGCCGCTCAGCTGCTGCACGCCTTGCTCTCGCGCCTGAAACTGCGTCAGCTCGCTTTGCTGCAGGCCTTGGATCGCCACCGCACGCTCGGACGGGTGGCCGCCGAGATGCGGGTCAGCCAACCAGCCATCACCAAGGCCTTGCACGAAGTAGAGGACATCTTCGGAAACACACTGTTTGAGCGCACCAGCCGCGGCCTGGTACCCACCGCGCATGGTGAAGCCGTGCTGGACTACGCGCGGCGATGGCTCGCCGAGCTGGACGCCACCGCGCACGTTCTGACTTCCATGGACGCAGGCCGCGGCGGACGGTTGCGCCTGGGCATCACGCAGCAGGTACCGCAGCAGTTACTGACCGCCGCCCTCACGCACATGCTGGATCGAACGCCGCGGATAGCGGTGATGACGCGCGAAGGTACCACTGACGAACTGGTGGCGAGCCTGCAGGCGAGGGAACTCGATTGCGCCATTGGCCGCTCCTATGACGGCAGCGCCAGCGGGCTCGTGCAGGACACGATCTATCAGCAAGAGCCACGCCTTGTCGTGGCCACCGGCAGCGTCAGGCGGCTGTCGCGAGGCCCCCTTGACTGGGCTCGCCTTGCGAAGCTGGACTGGATCCTGCCGCCACCGAATACCCCCATGCGACGCACCTACAACGCGATCTTCGTGGGTGCCGGCGTGCAGCCGCCCGTTCCATTGCTTGAAACAACATCCACGCGCAGCATGGAAACGGTGCTGCGGCGCGAGCCGAATGCGATTGCAATCGTCGCGCGCGACGTTGTCTCGGAGATGGAACGCAGCGGGCACTTCGCGGCACTCCCTTATCGTTTGAACTGGAACTTGCCGCCGGTTAGTTTCTTCGCCCTTGAGCGCCTGGCGGGTCATCCGATGGTGGTCTCTCTGAAAAAGGTGGTGACTGAAGTGGCTAGGGAGATGCAGCACACCCAGGGAGACTGAGCGGGACAGGTCCATCGAAGCAAACGCGCCGCCATCTACAGGTGATTCACCAGCGAGCCTTTCCGAAGGGCCGTGGGTTCGATCCCCGCCAGCCACCAAATGACTGTTTTTAACTGGTCAGAACACCGCAAAAACGCCGACTTGCAAGCACTTCGGGGGTTTTTTGTATTGCCCTATTTCTTTATCCACCGCCGCTCTCCTGGGCTCGCTTGGTGTGTTCGTCATTGACCCAAGCCAGTACGATCACCTTGGCGGGTGCATGGCAGCGAAAAAACAGTCGGTGCCGAGGGAAAACGGCGCGATGATGGCCTGCTGTAGTGGCAAGATTCGAGCTCACCCTATATGAATCAACAACTTACGTCGCTTGGCGTCGAACTGCTGCGTTCCGGCTCAGGCCATGTGCGGGAAGAAGGCCTTGCGTGCCTGCGCGTCCATCTCGGTCTTGAAGTTGAACTGCGCCTTGAGGGCGTCAACACGTTGTGCCGCTGGCCGGGCGTTGATCTCGTCCAGCAGGCGCTTGACGTTGGGCAGTTTGGCCATGGCCTCGTCGCCCAGCACCAGGTGTGCCGCCCGGGCCCAGCCCCATAGCGCCATGTCCACCAAAGAGTAGCTGTGGCCCACCATATGGCTTTGCTTTGCCAGGTGGGCATCGACGATGTTCCAGTGCCGCCAGGCCTCGAAGTTGTAACGCTCGATGGCATAGGGGATCGGCTCGGGCGCGTACCGCTTGAAATGCACCGCCTGGCCGCTGTAGGGGCCGATGCCGCTGGCCACGAACATCAGCCATGACAACATTTCACCGCGCGCCTGCGGCGTGTTCGCAGGCAGAAACTGGCCACTCTTTTCAGCCAGGTACAACAGGATGGCGTTGCTGTCGAAAACCACCACGCCGTCGTCCACGATGGCGGGCACCTTGGCGTTCGGATTGATCGCGGTATAGGCCGGCGCGTGTTGCTCACCCTTGCGCGTGTCCACCGGAACAATCTCGTAGGGCAGGCCGGACTCTTCCAGAAACAGCGCCACCTTGGCCGGGTTGGGTGCCGCGTTGAAGTAAAACTTGATCATGTTGTCTCCTATTTGGGTTGGGTTGGATGGATTGTCGGCGGATTAGGCGCCAGCCACCCGCGCCAGGGCCCTACAACGCCGCCGCCAGTCGCGCCGCCTGGTCGATGGCGCGTTTGGCGTCGAGTTCACTGGCCTGGCGGGCGCCGCCGATCAGGTGCACGGTTTGCCCCTGCGCCTGCAGGGCGTCGGCCAGCTCGCGCAGCGGCAGCTGGCCGGCGCAGAGCACCACCGTGTCGCAGTGGATCCAGCGTGGGTTCTCGCGCTTGTCACCGTCGCTGACCAGCAGGCCCTCGTCGCCGATGCGTTCGTAGTTGACGCCGCCGATCATGGTCACCCGCTTCATCTTGAGCGCGCTGCGGTGGATCCAGCCGGTGGTCTTACCCAGGCCTTCACCCAGCTTGCCGGCCTTGCGCTGCAGCAGCGTTACCTGGCGGCCGGGTGGCGCCACCTGCGGGCCGGCCGGGTGCAGGCCGCCGGCGGCCAGCGCCGGGTCGGTCACACCCCATTCGGCCTGCCAGGCTGCCAGGTCGGTGCTGGTGGAGTGGCCTTCGCTGACCAGAAATTCGGCCACATCAAAGCCGATGCCGCCGGCCCCGATCACCGCCACGCGCGGCCCCACCGGTTTGCGCTGGCGAAGCACCTCGATGTAACTCAGCACTTTGGGATGGTCCTGGCCGGCAATGCCGGGGTCGCGCGGCACTACGCCAGTGGCCACAATCACCTGCGCGTAGCCCGCCAGCTCGGGCGCCTGCACGCGGTGGCCCAGATGCAAGTGCACGCCGGTCACCTCGACTCGGCGCTGCAGGTAGCGCAGCATCTCGTGGAATTCTTCCTTGCCGGGCACCACCTTGGCCATGTTGAGCTGGCCGCCGATCTCGCTCGCGGCGTCAAACAGGTGCACCTCATGACCGCGCTCGGCCAGCACGGTGGCCGCCGTCAGGCCGGCCGGGCCGGCCCCGACCACGGCGAAACGGCGGCGCGCCGTCGCACTCGCAATCGGCCGGTAGATCAGCTCGGTCTCGTGGCAGGCGCGCGGGTTGACCAGGCAGCTGGTGAGCTGGTTTTTGAAGATGTGGTCCAGGCAGGCCTGGTTGCAGGCGATGCAGGTGTTGATCTGGTCGGCCTGACCGGCGGCGGCTTTTTTCACAAAGTGAGGGTCGGCCAGCAAGGGACGCGCCATCGACACCATGTCGGCCTGGCCGTCGGCCAGCACCTGCTCGGCCACCTCCGGCGTGTTGATGCGGTTGCTGGCAATCAGCGGCGTGTGGATGCCGTCGGCGGCAAATTCGGCCTTCATCTTGTGGGTCAGCCAGGCAAAGGCGGCGCGCGGCACGCTGGTGGCAATGGTCGGCACCCGGGCCTCGTGCCAGCCGATGCCGGTGTTGATCAGGCTGGCGCCGCCGCGCGCCACGGCCTTGCCCAGGGTTACCACTTCGTCCCAGCTGCTGCCGCCCGGCACCAGGTCGATCATGGACAGCCGGTAGATCACGATGAAGTCCGGGCCCACCGCCTCGCGGGTGCGCGTCACGATCTCCAGCGGCAGCCGCATGCGCTGGCTGTAGTCGCCGCCCCATTCGTCACTGCGTTGGTTGGTCTGGCGTGACAGAAACTGGTTGATGAAGTAGCCTTCCGAGCCCATGATTTCCACGCCGTCGTAGCCGGCCTCACGCGCTTTGACGGCGCAGTTCACAAAGGCGCGGATCTGCCGTTCCACACCGCGGCTGGACAACTCAAACGGCGTGAACGGCGAGATCGGTGACTTGAGCCGGCTCGGCGCCACCGCCAGCGGGTGATAGGCGTAGCGGCCGGTGTGCAGGATCTGCAGCGCAATCTTGCCGCCGGCGGCGTGCACTGCCTGCGTCACCACCTGGTGTCGGCGGGCGGCGCCCGAGGTGGCCATCATGCCGGCAAAGGGCTTGGCCCAGCCGGCAATATTGGGCGCAAAGCCGCCGGTCACCATCAGGCCGACATCACCCTCGGCCCGCTCGCGAAAATAGGCAGCTAGCCGGCTCAGGTCGCGCCCGTCCTCCAGCCCGGTGTGCATCGAGCCCATCAGCACCCGGTTTTTGATCTGGGTAAAGCCCAGGTCCAGCGGTGCCAGCAGGTGTGGGTAACGGGCTAGGCCAGGGTTCAATGGGTCATTCATGGGGTGATGATGGCATGAGTCGGACTGCGCCATGCTAGCCGAGTCCAAGTGACTTCTATACTCTGGCACCTAAGCCAGTGAGCGCCAGCCCCTTGACCCAGCGAGGCCTAATGCAACACGCCAATGCCACCGTCGAACACCGAGCCGATGCCATGGAGCAAGCGCTGGATGCGCGCGGCTGGAAGCCGGCCGATTTCATCGCCGAGCAGGGGCAACTGATTGACGAACAGTGGTTGCCGCAAAACGGGGCGCGCGTGGTGGCCCGGGCCTGGACCGATCCGGCGTTTCGCCAGCGGCTGTTCAGCAATGGCCGGGCGGCCGTGGCTGAAATGGGGCTCACGATGCCGCTGCACCACCGGCATTTGGTGGCGTTGCAGAATACGCCCACGGTGCACAACGTGATCTGTTGCACCCTGTGCTCGTGCACGGCGTTCACCATCATCGGCATCCCACCCGACTGGTACAAAGACCTGGAATACCGGGCCCGCGTGGTGCGCCAGTCGCGCACGGTGCTGCAAGAGATGGGCCTGACATTGCCCCCGGAGACCGAGATTCGGGTGTGGGACACCACGGCGGATACCCGCTACATGGTGCTGCCCGAGCAACCGCTTGACACGGTGGGCTGGTCGCTGGAGCGCTTGGCCGGCTTGGTGACCCGCGACGGCATGATCGGCGTGGCGCGCCTGTAAACGGAGTCAGACCATGGATGGCATGCATGATTTAGGTGGCAAGCAGGGCTTTGGTCCGGTGCGTTATGCGCCCGAGGCGGCGGCGTTTCATGCGCCTTGGGAACGGCGAGTCAATGCGCTGTATTCGCTGGCAGTCCGTCGGGGCCTCTTCAACATGGATGAGTACCGGCATGCGATTGAGCGCATGGAGCCGCGCCATTACCTCAATGCCAGCTATTACGAACGCACTCTGACCAGCTTGGCCACTTTATGCGTGGAGAAATCGGTGGTGAGCCTGGACGAGCTTGAACAGCTTGCCCAAGGCGCGTTCCCCCTGGCCCTGCCCAGTGCCGGTGGGCGGAGCAACGTGGCCGGTCGGGAGGCATTCAAGCTGGGTGACGCAGTGCGAGTGAGGGCCGACTTGGTGCCGGGCCATGTGCGCATGCCGGCCTATGTCCGTGGCAAGCTTGGCGTGGTGGTGGGCGAGTCGCCGGCCTACCCTTTCCCGGACGCCCATGCGCATGGTGTGGCCGCGGCCGATGAGCCAACCTACGATGTCCGGTTTGATGCCCTGCACCTGTGGCCGGATTCAGCCGACCCGGCATTTGTGCACGTTGGGGTATTTCAGAGCTACCTGACACGCCCTTGAGCGCCCTTGAGGGGCAGCGGGTGCCGCCACCCGGCGGCTCAGGCTAGGTACTGGGCAAACTGGGCGATATCGATGTTGCCGCCAGAAATGATCACGCCCACCCGCTTGCCGCGCACGTCCACCGCGCCCTGCATGGCTGCGGCCATGGCCAGCGCACCGGTGGGCTCAACGACCATCTTCATGCGCGCTGCCGCAAAGCGCATTGCCTCGATCAGTTGCGCATCGCTGACGGTCACGATGTCATCGACCAGGGTTTGAATCACCGGAAAAGTCAGTTGCCCGGCCTGTTGCGTTTGAGCTCCGTCGGCAATTGTTCGGGGCGTGTCTATTTTCACGATGTGCCCCAGCCGCTTGCTCTGCTGCACGTCGTTGCCGGCTTCAGGTTCGACGCCGATCAGCCTGCAATTCGGGCTGAGCTGGTGCGCCACCACGGCGCAGCCCGACAGCAGTCCGCCGCCGCCCAGACACACCAACAGCAGGTCCAGCGGCCCGGTGTCTTCAAATAACTCGATGGCAGCAGTCCCTTGGCCGGCCATGACATGGGCGTGGTCATAGGGCGGCACCAGCGTCATGCCCCGGTCCTGCGCCAGTTGCCGCCCGATCGATTCACGGTCTTGCGTGTAGCGGTCATAGGTGATCACTTCAGCACCATAGCCCCGCGTGGCTGTCATCTTGACGGCAGGCGAGTCCAGTGGCATCACGATCGCGGCCGGAATACCGAGCAACTTGGCCGACAGCGCGACGCCCTGGGCGTGGTTGCCCGAGCTGAAAGCGCAGACGCCGCGTTGCCGCTGCTCCGGCGTGAATTGCGCCAGCGCGTTGTAGGCGCCACGAAACTTGAAGGCGCCCATGCGCTGGAAGTTTTCGCATTTGAAAAACAGCTGTGCGCCGGTGATCTCATTCGCGGTTTGGGAGGTGTGGACCGGGGTGCGATGTGCCACGCCCTGCAAGCGGGCATGGGCTGCGGCTACATCGGCGTAGTCGATGGCCAGTCCTGTGGCAGGCGACCTCATTTGGCGAACAGCGATGAGGGGTTTTGGAACGCCTTGAACTCGATCACGTTACCAAAGGGGTCCAGAAAAAACAGTGTCGCCTGTTCACCGGGCTCGCCCTTGAAGCGGGTGTACGGTTCGATGATGAATTTGGTGCCCAGCGCCTTGAGCTTGCTGGACAGCGCTTCCCAGTCGGGCATGCTCAGGACCAGGCCAAAGTGGCGCACGGGCACGCCATGCCCGTCCACCTCGCTGCGGGCCGAACTGGCATCCATCGACACGCACAGATGCGCCACGATTTGGTGGCCGTAAAAATTGAAATCCACCCAATCGGCACTGCTGCGCCCTTCTGGGCAACCGAGTACGCCGCCGTAAAAGGCGCGGGCGGTTTCAAGATTGGTAACAGGGAAGGCCAGATGAAAGGGCTGCATAGTGAATCTCCAAACAGAGCTTGATGCTAACAAACCGCGACCATGGCGGCCGTCGGGGCTGGGATAGGCACTAGCGCCGGCGCAGGCCGAGCACGATCACCGTCGCCACCACCAGCAGCGCACCGGCCACCTGCATTGACGCGATGGACTGGCCCAGAATCAGCCAAGCCAGGGCCAAGGCAAACACCGGCTCAACGTTCATGATCGCCGAATTGCCGGCCACCCCCAGCTTGGGCAGCACAGTGAACATGATGGTGAAGGCGGTGCCATAAAGAAAGGTGAGTGCGGCCAGGCCCCACCAACCGGGCGCCGCCACCGGGAAATGAAAGCCACCCTGCAGGCTCACCGTCGCCAGGGCGACCAGGCCAGCCATGCTCATGGTCGAGGCCGTGCGCAGGCGGCCGTCCAGGGCGCCGGCCTCATGCTGGGTCAGGATCATGGCCAGGCCGAAGGTGGCCGCCGCCGCCAGCGCAAAGGCGACGCCGCCGCCAATTTGCCCCCATTGCCCTGCCGTGCCCAAGCCAGAGGCGGCGCCAAATACATCCAGCGCCATCGCCAGCCCCACCAGAATGACAGGCATCGCCAGCACGACGGCAGGCTCTGGCTTGCGCTGGTACAACAACCGGTCCCAAAGCGCAGCCCACAGCGGATAGCTGTTGAAGGCAAGCAGCGCGAGCGCCACAGGCAGCCGGGCCACAGCCGAGTACAGGCACAGGCTTTGCACCCCGATCAGCAGGCCGATCAGCGGCAGAAAGCCTTGTTGGCGGCGCGTCAAGCGCAGTGAGACGCCCTGCAGCAGCAGCAGGCCAGAGACCACCAGCGCCGTGGTGATACTGCGAAAAGCCACCGCCGTGGCGACGTCAACCCCGTTGTTAAATGCCAGCCGCGCAGCCACATGGTTGGCGCCCATCATCAAGGCAATCAGCAGCAGGGTAGCGAAGGCGGCGCCACTCAGGGCGCGCGGCCGGCTCGTCATGGCACGGGACAATGCAAAGGGACTCCTCGGTTTGCCGCGGTAGCCGGCATCACGCGGGCAAGCGGAATCAAGCTGTTGATTCTGCGGCAGGAATCCGTGTTTTTGAGGCGGCGCAGCCTGTCAGAAGCTGAATCGATGCAAAAATAAGGTGTGAGGGCCGGGCTTTGGTGTCTCGGCCGCACGGCATGCGATCTACCTGTACAGTTTGACAATCGCTATTTTTTTAATAGCTATCAGGCCAATAACCACAAGGCCTGAGGGCACTTTTGATTAGGAATATTCATGTTGAAGACCATGCTCACAGCGGTGCTGATAGCCTTGGGCAGTCAGGCCCACAGCGCTGACATGAAGCCTGCGACCCCGGTCGACGCCGAGTTGCAGCAGGCGCGCGCCCTGATCAGTCAAAAAAACTGGCCTGCGGCCGTCACCGTGTTGGAGCCCTATGTGTTGGCCAAGCCCAAAAGTGCCGATGGCTTTAATCTGCTTGGCTACAGTTACCGCAATCAAAGGCGACTGGATGAGGCCTTGCTGGCCTACAAGCAGGCGCTCAGCCTAGACCCCGACCACCGTGGCGCCCATGAGTACATTGGCATGGCTTACCTGCAGTTGGGGCAGATGGACAAGGCCCGGCAGCACCTCGGCGCGCTGGACAAGCTGTGTCTGTTTTCCTGTGAGGAATACCGGGATCTGAAAAAAGCCATTGAAGCGGCCGCCAAATGAGGCCAAGCTTGGGCCAAGTTGGCTCCGATACACTGGCTTGCCTCCCAACTCCACCTGCCCTCGACCATGCCCATTTCCACCCAAGCTCTTGAGGCCATTCAGGTCGCTGGCGCTGCCGTCTTTGCCGCAGACGCCCAACTTAAGGCCGTTGCCCAGGCTTATGGCGACCGCGTCACTACTGCCATGCAGGGCAACCCGTTCGACCTCGTCAATGACAGTTTGTTCGAAGACTGGAAGGCGGTGGCTCGTTTGAGCCAGGCCTTGGCTCGGGTCGAAAATGAACTCAAACAGATATACGAGCTCGCCCACAGCCTGAATAACGATGGCAAGCCGATGGGTTTGGCGGGCCTGCCGGCGTTGGCGGGGCCCTCAGCCGGGCCCGGCGCAGGGGCGACTGACCGTCCTGATCTGATTAGGGCAATTGACGCGACCGACGTGCGGGTTAAAAAACCCCTGCGCCAACGCCAGAAGGTGCCGGTCTTGTCCGGCAATGCTGCCAAATTGCTGACGCGGCTGCGACAGGTGCTGAAGGCCCAGGATTTCGTCAAACTCAACCGCTCCAAGCTGGCGCTGGAAGCCGGCCTGCCCCAGGGCTCTGTCAATGCCGCGATCAGCAAACTGCTGAAGGACGGCCATCTGCTCCAAAGTGCCACGGGCGCTCTTAAGCTGGCTTGAGTTTTATTGGCGACCAGATCGGGTCGCCCTCCGCCTCATTAGAATGAACCAGAGGGTCTGCTTGCGCAAACCCCAATCAGCCTGGGGATAGTGACATGGACAACAGTAATGCCCGTTTTGGCAGTGGCCAAGCGGTGCTCCGCATCGAAGACGACAAGCTGCTTAAAGGGCAGGGCCGATTCACCGATGACCTGACCGATGACCCTGGGTACGGTGAGCATCTGCGCCTGGTGTTTGTACGCTCGGTCTACCCGCACGCCCGCATCCTGAGCGTTGACAAATCGGCGGCCCTGGCCATGCCGGGCGTGGTCGCCGTCTTCGACGGCGCGGACCTGGTCGCCGCTGGCGTCAAACCGATTCCCGGCCCGGCCGCTTTCAAGCGCGCGGGAGCTGCGCCCAGCGTCACCCCCTTGCGCCGGCCCTTGGCTTTTGAGCGGGTGCGCTACGTGGGCGAGGCGGTGGCGGTGGTGCTGGCCAGCACGCTGGAGCAGGCGCGCGACGCCGCTGAGGCCGTGCTGATCGACTACGAGGAACTGCCGATGGTGGTGGACCTGCATCAGGCTGTTGCTGCTGGCGCGCCCGTGGTGTGTGACGAGGCACCCGACAACATTTCTGCAGAAATGCGGCATGGCGACGCTGAGGCGACGGTCCGGGCCTTTGCCGCTGCGGCGCATGTGGTGCGGCTGGAACTCGGCAACCAACGGCTGGCCGCGTTGACGCTGGAGCCACGCTCAGTGTTGGCGCTAGTGGACCCGGTTGATGGCCGGCTGCTGGTGCGCATGAGCACCCAGATGCCATCCGGCATCAAGACCTCCCTGTGCAAAGACATCCTGGGCCTGTCGCGCGACCAGGTGCGGGTGACGGTGGGTGACGTCGGCGGCGGCTTTGGCATGAAAGGCGGCATTCACCCGGAAGACGCGGTGACGGCCTGGTGTGCCTGGACGCTGAAACGCCCAGTGAAATGGATCGCTGACCGCAGCGAAGAGTTTCTCAGCGGCGCCCCTGGCCGCGATATCGACAGCCAGGCTGAGCTGGCGCTGGCGGCGGATGGCCGGATTCTGGCCTTGCGCGTGAACACGCTGGCCAATGTGGGCGCCTATGCCACCGGCACCGGTGTGGCCATTCAGCTGCTGATCGGCCCCTGGGTACAGACCAGCGTCTATGACATCCAGACCATTGATTTCCACTTCAAGGCGGTCCTGACCAACACCGCCTCGGTCGGCGCCTACCGCGGTGCGGGCCGGCCAGAAGCGATCTACATCATGGAGCGCCTGATGGACGAGGCCGCGCGCCAGACCGGCATCGACCGCGTCGCGCTGCGCCGGCACAACATGATTCGCCCCGAGCAGATGCCCTACAAGAATCCGATGGCGCAGGTGTATGACAGCGGTCGCTTTGAACATGTGATGGACCAGGGCCTGGCCTTGGCCGACTGGGACGGCTTTGCTGCGCGTGAGGCCGAGTCAGCGCGGCACGGCAAATGGCGCGGCTTGGGCATGGCCACCTTTCTGGAGTGGACCGGCGGCAATGTCTTTGAAGAGCGCATGACGGTGACGGTGCTGGCCGACGGCGTGATTGAGGTGTTTTCTGCGGTCAATGGCATGGGGCAGGGCATTGCCACCTCGCTGGCGCAATTGGTGGTGGATGTATTTGACGTGCCACTGGCGCAGGTGCGGGTGGTGTTGGGCGACACCGACCGTGGCGAGGGCTTTGGCAGTGCCGGCTCCCGCTCGATCTTTGTTGGTGGCTCGGCGGTGAAGGTGGGCGCCCAGCGCACCGTGGAACATGCACGGGCCATGGCTGCCAGCGCACTGGAAGCGGCGGTGCAGGACATCGACTACCGGGCCGGCCGCTTTGAGGTCAAGGGCACCGATCTGGGCATTGGTCTGTTCGAGCTGGCAGCCAGCCAGCCCGGCGGGCAAATTTTCTTCGAATCGACCAGTGCGGTTAGCGGGCCGTCCTGGCCCAATGGCTGCCATGTGTGCGAGATCGAACTTACCCCCGAGACCGGCGAGCTGGCGGTGGTAGCGTATGCGTCGGTCAATGATGTGGGCCGGGTGGTCAACCCGGCCATCGTGATTGGGCAACTTGACGGCGGCGCGATGCAGGGCATTGGGCAGGCGCTGATCGAGCAGGTGGTCTATGACGCGCAAAGCGGCCAGCTGCTGACCGGCAGCCTGATGGACTACGCCGCGCCGCGTGCTGACATGACGCCGCCTTTTCGCACCGCGATGGACCAGTCCACACCCTGCCTGAACAACTCGCTGGGTGTCAAGGGTGTGGGCGAGCTCGGCACCATTGGCGCCACGCCCTGTGTGGTCAATGCGGTGGCAGACGCCCTGGCCCGCCATGGCCTCGGCCAAAGCACAGCGAAACTGCAGATGCCGCTGACATCGGCACGCCTGTGGGCGTTGCTGCAAGCTCACGGCGCCGGGCATTAAAACCCGATTCAGCCCGGATTCAATTCAAGAAAGTATGTGATGGCAATCAGCAGACAACGGGTTATTTACGCGCTGGGAGGATTTTTCTTGGTGGTCGCGCTGTTATTTGCAGCCTATGTCGCCATCGCCCTCAAATGGAGCTACTCCACGGGAGAGCGCGCAGGCTATTTGCAGAAGCTGTCGTCCAAGGGCTGGATCTGCAAAACTTGGGAGGGCGAGCAGTCGCTGGTCTCACTCCCTGGGGCTACGCCAGAGAAGTTCTTGTTTACTGTCCGTGACCCGGCAGTCGTTGCCCAGCTCAATACCGCGATGGGCAAGCGGGTCACGCTCAATTACGAGCAGCACAAGGGGCTGCCCACCAGCTGCTTCGGTGAAACCGAGTACTTTGTGACCGGCATGAAGGAAGTGGCGCCCTGAGTTTCTGCTGAGCAACGCCGGCATTTCGTTCTGAAGTCACTGTGCCTCGGATCAAGCCCACCCGTTTCGTATTTCAAGCCGTGCATCTGGTGCGGCCTTGTGAAGTGGTGGCCTACCGCATCACCGAGGCCATCCGGGCGGGCGACGTCAAGGTGGGCGATCGGCTGCCCTCGGAGCAAAGCCTGTCCGAGCAATTGGGCGTGAGCCGGCCGACCCTGCGTGAAGCCACCAAATTACTGGCTCAAGCCGGGATCGTGCAAGTGTTTCCGGGCTCGTCCGGCGGCATCTTTGTCATCAGTGAAGCGGTGCCCCCCGAGTTGTGCGGCTATCCCTTGCCGGATCTGCCGCTGGACGATATCGACAGCGTGCTGGAGGCACGGCGGCTGTTTGAGCCCCATGTGGCCCGCCTAGCGGCGATCTATGCCACGCCCGCAGACTTTGAACGCATGCGCGACGCGGTCAGGCTCAGTGCGGAAGCGGGCGCCGAATTCAAGAACCAAAAAATCACGGAAGCCGGCGCACAGGTCATGACCATGGCCAGCACGCGCTTCAACATCGCCGTGGCCAGGGCCACGCAAAACAGCATGATCGTGCAGATGATGGAGGTGATGCTGCGCCGTCTGGAGCTGGTGCGTACCCTCGCCGTGCGTGAGCTCAGTGACATTGCCTTGTCGACCCAGACGCTCAGCGAAAGCCTGCGGGCGATCGAGAGCGGCGACCCGGACCAGATTGACGCGGCCACGCTGGCGCGCATCGGTCTGCTGGAGGCAGCCTGGGAGCAGGCGGTGGGCAAGCCCCTGCGTCGCCGGGCGATCCTCCCGAGCGCCTTGAAAAGAGCTTGACAGCGTCTTCACCGCATCAAATAATAGTGAACATTGGTATATAAAAATACCAAATTCAGACAATTAACACATCGAAATCACGGTCGGTTCAAGCGGCCCCAACTGGAAGACTCGACCTTGACCTTGCCTGCCGATGAGTTTGAGCTGTACGACCTAAGGGTCGAAGTGGTCGTGCACGACGACCGCAAGATCCAGTGCAGTGCCAAGGTCGGTGACTACTTTGAGGCACGCGGTGAGGTACTGCACTTTCCGCCGGGCCAGGGGTTTTCCATGTACTCACTGGCAGCGCTGCTGCCCTTGCTACCGGCCAAACAGCGCGTCACTCAGGCGGCGGACTGGATGAGCACCGACGCCGAGGTGGCCTGCCCGGACCCGCATTGCCCCACCCGCTTTCGCATCACGCGGCTGGGCAAACGCAGGTTCAAACACAGCGACACCACAGCGGTGCCGCTGCACCCGGGCGCGACATCATGACGGCGATCGCGCTGGAAACCATCGCGCTGGCACCCGGCTACCAGATCCCGCGCATCATTCGCGGTGGCTGGCAGCTCGCTGGCGACCACGGCCCGGTCGAGCGCAGCCGTGCCATTGCCGATATGGGGCTGTTCATGGCGGCCGGCCTCAACACGGTGGACGGTGCCGACATCTACACCGGGGTGGAGGATATGTACGGCGAATTCAATGCCCGGCAACGGGACGCCGGCCTGCCGACGCTGCAGGTGCACACCAAGTGCGTCCCCGATTACGCCGACCTCGACCACCTGAGCCAGGGCGATCTACGGCGCAGCATCACGCGCTCGCTGCAACGCCTGCGCACCGAGCGGCTCGACCTGGTGCAGTTCCACTGGTGGGATTACAACCGTGGCAACTACCTGGAAGCTGCCGCCGCCCTGCACACCCTGCATCAGGAAGGCCTGATCGCCCGCATTGGCGGCACCAACTTCGACACCGCCCACGCCCGCGCCTTGATCGAGGCGGGTATTCCGCTGACCAGCATGCAGACCCAGTACTCGCTGTTGGACCGACGCTCGCGCGGCGGTTTGACCTTACTGGCCACGCAGCACGGCATGCACTTGCTGTGTTACGGCACCCTGGCTGGCGGGTTCCTGACGGATCATTGGCTGGGTCAGCCCGCGCCAGCCTTGCCGTTAGCCAACCGCTCGCTGGTCAAGTACCACCTCATCATCGAGGAATTTGGCGGCTGGGACGCGTTTCAGGCATTACTGCGTGCCATGAAGACCATTGCCGACCGCCACGGGGTCAGGCTGTCCAGTGTGGCCGTGCGCTGGGTGTTGGACCAGCCCGGTGTTGCCGCCGCCATTGTTGGCGCCCGTTACGCCGACAAATTGGCCAGCACGCTGGAAGTGTTCACCTTTGCGCTCACGGCGGCTGATCACGCCTTGCTCGAACCCCTGCTATCCGCAGCGCCCGGCCCGCACGGCGAGCCCTACGGCCTGGAGCGCGACAAGACCGGCCGGCATGGCCGTATCATGAAGTACGAACTGAACAAAACCTGATTTCAACCCACCCTGGAGATTTTCACCATGCGTCACCTGCTCTCTACCACTGCGCTGGCCGTGCTTGCCACGCTGGGCACCTCGTCCTCGTTTGCCCAAACGCCGTCTTGCACCCACACGGTGGGCATGGTGGTATCGCTCACTGGGGCCGCTGGTCGTTTCGGTCAGGCCGCGAGCAAATCGGTCGAGCTGGCCTTCAGTGAGTTGAACAAGGCGGCCGGCGCGCAAGGCATTGCCGGTTGCAAGCTCGCGTTCGACCTGCGCGACGCGCAAAGCCAGGGCTCGGTGGCAGTCGACCAGGCCCGGCAACTGGTGGACCTGAAAAAAGTGCCAGCTATCATTGGCGGCATCATCAGCTCGGTCTCGATCCCGATCGTGACTTCAGTCACCGGCCCGGCTGGCGTGGTGCAGATTTCGCCGGCCTCTTCGTCACCCACCCTGACCAAACTGGCCGTGGAGGGCAAGACCAATGGCTGGTTCTTCCGCACCATCACCAGCGACGCATTGCAGGGGACGGCTGCGGCCAAGTACGCGCTGGACCAGGGCATGAAGACCCTCACCGTGATCCATGTCAACAATGACTTCGGCGTCAACATGCTGGCGGAATTCCGCCGGGCCTACGAGGCACTGGGCGGCAAGATCATCGACATCACCCCCTACAACCCCGAGCAGTCCTCCTACAACGCCGAGGTGACCAAGGCGCTCAAGGGCGATCCGGCCGCGCTGTACTTCATTGGCTACCCGGGCGACGGCACCACCATCATCCGCACCTGGGTGCAGCAGGGCGGACCGCAGCGTTTCCTGCTCAACGACGGCATGAATTCGCCGGACTTCATCAAGGGCGTGGGCGCCCAGTACCTGAAGACTGCCATTGGCACATCCTCCGGCACGACCAAGACCGAATCCACCGCCTACTTTGACAAGGCCTACCCGGCCATGAGCGGTGGCTTTGACGCCGGTGCGCCGGCTGCCGTACAGGGCTTTGACGCCGCCGCCATCCTTGGGCTGGCGGTCGCCCAGGCCGGTAAGTTTGACGCTGCCTCGATCCGTGATGGCATCCGTAAGGTCACGGCCTCGGGTGGCGAGGTGATTCACGCGGGACCGCAGGGCTTTGCGCGCGCGCTGGAACTGATCAAGCAAAAGAAGCCGATCCGGTATGTGGGCGTCATCGGCCCGGTGCAGTTTGACAAAAATGGTGACATTGCCGGTCCGTTCCGCACCTGGAAGATTGCCGATGGCGAGGTGGTCACTGCGGGTCAGATATCCACCGAAGACGTGCAAGCCATCCAGGCCAAGATGGTCAAATGAACCAGGGCATCGCTGCGTTGAAACCGGTTGGTCGGCCACAACGCACGGCGCTTGCCCCGGGCCTGGAGATCTCGCGTCTGGTCACCGGCCTGTGGCAGGTGGCAGACATGGAGCGCGGTGGCACCTTGATCGATCCGGTCAAGGGCGCCGCTGATCTGGCGGCGTATGCCGCACAAGGCTTTGACACCTTTGACATGGCCGATCACTACGGCTCGGCCGAGGTCATCGCCGGCACCCTGCTGGCCTCCAAGGCACAGCCGCAGGTACGAGCCTTCACCAAGTGGTGCCCGCCACCGGGGCCGATGACTGCGGCCGTGGTGCGCGAGGGCGTGCAGCGCTCGCTGGACCGCTTGCAGGTCAACTGCATCGACCTGTTGCAGTTCCATTGGTGGACGTTTGAGCATCCTGGCTACCTTGACGCGATGCAGGAGCTGGCCAAACTGTGCCAGCAAGGCTTGATTGCGCACCTTGGGCTGGCTAATTTTGATACGGCGCACCTGCGGGTGCTGCTGAATGAAGGTATTCCGGTGGCTAGCAACCAGGTCTGCATGTCGCTGCTGGACCGCCGTGGCACCGAAGACATGACGGCGCTGTGCCTGCAAGCCGGCGTCAAGCTGCTGACCTATGGTGTGCTCGGTGGCGGTTTCCTGAGTGAGCGCTGGGTCGGCGCCAATCCACCGGTCGAGGTGCACGACTGGAGCAAGATGAAGTACCAGCGCTTCATCCAGGCTGTGGGCGGTTGGGACGCGCTGCAAACCGTGCTCAAGGCCGCGCAGGCCATTGCACGCAAGCACCAGGTGTCAGTCTCTAATGTGGCAACCCGCTGGGTGCTGGAGCAAGCAGCTGTGGCTGCCGTGATTGTGGGTGCGCGGCTGGGTGAGTCCGAGCACCGGGCCGACAACCTGCGGCCGTTCGAGTTTCAGCTCGATGCCGACGACCATGCCGTGCTCGATCAGGCCTTTGCCGTGACCCGTCGCCTCAGCGGTGACTGCGGTGACGAATACCGCCACCCGCCGTTCCTGACCGCCTCGGGCGACCTCAGCCACCACCTGGATGCGGTGGCGCCACTGTGGCCGCGTCAGCCGGTGCCGGGCTACAACCAGCGCTGGACAATTGACAGCGGCAGCGCCTGGGAGCCGATTGCCGGCTACTCGCGCGCGGTGCGCCTGGGTGATCGCATCCTGGTGTCGGGCACCACCGCCACCCATGGTCAGGGCCAATTGATCGGCCGCGGCGACGCTGCGGTACAGGCCACCTACATCCTCGACAAGATTGCGGCCAGCATCAAGGCGCTGGGCGGCAAGCTGCAGGACGTGGTGCGCACCCGGGTCTACCTGCAAAACGCGGCCGACTGCGAAGCGGTGAGCCGGGTGCACGGCCAGTACTTTGGCGCCATCCGTCCGGCCAACACCCTGCTGGAGGTGGCGGCGTTGATTGGCGAGGGCTACCTGGTCGAGATCGAGGCCGAGGCGGTAGTCGCCGCAGGCGCCGCCTGACCGGCCATGGCTGGACCGATGCCGGCAAACACCGCGCTGGAGGGGCGCCCGGAGATGCGCACGCCATCCAGCAGCACCCTGCCGGACGAGGCCGGCATGAAACCGGTCAGGCAGTTGAACAGCGTGGTCTTGCCGGCCCCATTGGGGCCGATCAAACCGCCAA
>CAJAXU010000293.1 GCA_903948045.1 uncultured beta proteobacterium
ATGAGCTCACCTTTCTCGACATCACCGCGACCAGCGATGGGCGGGATTTGATTCTGCACATCATCGAGGCGGTAGCCAGCCAGGTGTTTATTCCGCTGACGGTGGGTGGCGGAGTCAGGACGGTCGAAGATGTGCGCCGTTTGCTCAATGCGGGTGCCGACAAAACCAGCTTCAATTCGGCCGCCCTGGCGCGGCCGCAGGTCATTCAAGAGGTATCGCAGCGCTATGGTGCCCAGTGCATCGTGGTGGCGATTGATGCCAAGCGCCGCTTTGGCGAGGACATGCTGGCGCGCGGTGAGGGCTGGGATGTTTACAGCCACGGCGGCCGCAAGAACACCGGCTTGGACGCAGTGGCCTGGGCCCGCCAAATGGCCGAGCACGGTGCTGGTGAGATCCTGCTCACCAGCATGGACCGTGACGGCACCAAGGCCGGCTTTGATCTGGCCCTGACCCGGGCCGTGAGTGATGCGATCGAGGTGCCAGTGATTGCCTCGGGCGGCGTCGGCACCCTGGACCACCTGGCCGACGGCATCCGGCTAGGCGGCGCCGATGCGGTGCTGGCGGCCAGCATCTTCCACTACGGTGAGTTCACGGTTGGGCAAGCCAAGGCCCACCTTGCCAAGCGCGGCATCCCGGTGCGCCTGTAGTCCGCTGCGCCTCAGAGGCGCATCGGCGCATGCAGCAGGACCCGGTCGACCACATGGATCACGCCATTGCTGGCCAGCACGTCGGTTGCCGAGATCTGGGTGCCGCGCAGCAGCTGATCCGTGACCACCAGCTCGCTTGACACGGTGAAGGTCTGGCCCTCCAGCGTCGTGATGGCGCTGTCAATTGGCACATCGGCCTTGAGCGCCCGCCCTGGAACCACGTGGTAGCGCAGCAGATCGGTCAGCAGGGCGCCGCTGGCGAGCAAAGCGGCCTTGTCGATCGTCAATTCGGTCAACAGCAAGGCAAACGCGTTATTGGTTGGGGCGAACACCGTCAGGGGGCCGGGCGCAGACAAGGCGTCCTGCAGATTGGCGGCCATGATGGCCTCCACCAGAATGCTGAATTGAGGCAGCGCCTGTGCGGTTTGCAGCAGGGTCTGGTTGGCCGGCAGCAACACCCGGTCAATGCCGTGCATCACGCCGTTGCTGGCCTGCCGGTCGGTGCTGACAATTTTGGCGGTGCGGTTGCGGCCGTCAGTGATGGTGGCGCTATCGCCCACGACATCCACCTTGAAGATGCCGCCTTGCAGCGTGCTGATCGCCTTGCCGGCCGGAATCTGGGCCCGTTCCACCTTGCCCGACAGGACATGGTAGGTCAGCACCGTGGTCAGCAAGGGTTTATCGGCCAGCAACTGGGATTTGGTCATCCCCAACTCTGTCAGCAGAGCCGCCATGGCTGCATTGTTCGGTGCCAGCAAGGTGAATGGGCCGCTACCCTTCAAGGTTGTGACCAGGTCGGCCGCGACCACGGCCTCCACCAGGATGCTGAGGTCCGGGTCGGCTTGGGCCAGCGCCACCAAGTCCGTTGGGCTGGTGGTGGCGGTGGTGACCGTGGTGCTGCCGTCGCTGGCGACGCTGGAGCTGTCGGTGGCGGAGCTGCCGTCGGTGGCTGCAGTGGTGTCGCTGCTGCTGCTGCCGCCGCAGCCTGAGACCATGGTGACTGCCCCAAGGCCAAGCAGGGTAAGCGCGTGTCTGCGTTGCATGTGTTAACTCCTTGAAAATTCGATGGCGTGGACGGCTGGGCCGTTGTTTTGAGGGCCTGTTCAAGTGGTTTCGTCCGTCACAGGTCCTGAGGCCATTCTTTTGAATTAGCGCTATTGCTCAATACCGATTTGCATGAGGGCGGTGGTTTCTGAGCAAAAAATCAAGTGCTGCGATCCGGCTGGATCAAACCTCAACCGCGCCTGGCTGGGGCACGGCAATCGGCGACAATTCCGGCATGACTTGGCTCGACGAAATCAAATGGGATGCGCAGGGCTTGGTGCCTGTGATTGCGCAGGAGGCCGCTACGGGTGACGTGCTGATGTTTGCCTGGATGAACCGCGACGCCTTGCAAGCTACTGCTCAAACTGGGCGCGCGGTCTATTTCAGCCGATCGCGCGGCAAGCTCTGGTTCAAGGGCGAGGAGTCTGGTCACGTGCAGACCGTGCAGGAAATTCGCCTGGATTGTGATCAGGATGTGATTTTGCTTAAGGTCAGCCAGTTGGGGCACACACCTGGCATCGCCTGCCATACCGGCCGGCACAGCTGCTTTTTCAACGTCTATGACAAGGGACAATGGCAAGCGCGGGACCCGGTCTTGAAAGACCCGCAAACCATCTACAAATAGGCCGCGATGACCGCATCATTGTTACCCCCTGACACCCTGGCCCGCCTGGCGCAAGTGATCGAGAGCCGCTTGCCGCAAAACGGCGGTGACCCGGACACCAGTTACGTCGCACGTCTGCTGCAGCGCGGGCCGGACGCATTCCTCAAGAAAATAGGCGAGGAAGCAACCGAAGTGGTGATGGCCGCAAAGGATGCCGACCACGGTGCCGACACAACAAAGATCGTGGCCGAGATGGCTGACCTCTGGTTTCACTGTCTGATTGCGCTGGCGCACTACGGGCTGAGTCCGGAGCAGGTGCTGGCTGAGCTGGAGCGCCGCGCCGGGACCAGTGGCATCGAAGAAAAAGCACTGCGCAAGGTGCTGGCACGTGAAGGAGCAGGTTTATGAATCAGCCGATCCACGATGCGCAGCAATTGCAGTCGCTCAACACCATTGGCACCATCAGCTATGTGCTGCACCTGATTGTCGCGGTCGGTGCGCTCATTCCCGGCGGGCAATTTGGGCCGGTGTTGCTGATTGCAGCCCTCATCATTGACCTGGTCAAGCGGCCGGCGGCCGAGGGCACCTGGCACGCATCCCACTTTCGCTGGCGAATCCGGACCGTCTGGATCGCGGCACTGCTCTATGCGTTGACCGCGCCGCTGTGGTTTGCCTTTTTAGTGCCCGGCTGGATTGCCTGGGCGCTGATTTCGATCTGGTTTCTGTACCGGATCATCACTGGGATGATGCGTATGAACCACGGTCAGCCAATGGAGTACCCACTGTGAGCGCGCTGGCTGTGGCTGCAGACCCGAACTGCCTGTTCTGCCGAATTGTGGCCGGCCAGATTCCGTCTCGCCTGGTGTACCAGGACGACGAGATCTATGCCTTTCATGACATTCATCCCTGGGCGCCAGTGCACTTTTTGATGATTCCGAAGCTGCACATCCCTTCCATGGCGCAGCTGCAGCCCGAGCACTCCGGGCTGCTCGGCCGTATGATGGTGCTGGCGCCGCGGCTGGCTTTGCAGGAGGGATGCAGCCCCTACCCGGAAGGTGGTTTTCGCCTGTTGAGTAACACTGGCGCTGAGGGCAAGCAGGAGGTGCACCATCTGCATGTCCATGTGATGGGCGGCCCGCGGCCCTGGCTCAAGGGTTAAATCCGGCTGCCGCGGTAGAGTCCACAGTGCCGACTAAAATGTTCGTATTCTTAGGAGATAGTTATGGGTTCCTTTTCCATTTGGCACTGGTTGATCGTGCTGCTGATCGTGGTGATGGTGTTTGGCACCAAGAAGCTGAAAAGTCTCGGAGGAGATTTGGGCGGTGCCGTCAAGGGCTTCAAGGACGGCATTAAAGAAGGCGGAGCGGCAGCGGATGACAAGGCCACCGCAGCGCCATCGCAAGTGGCACCGGCCAGCACCGCCGAAAAGACAACGATCGACGTCGAAGCCAAGCAGAAGTCCTGATGCTTGCCCGATGCCTGCGCAGGCGCCACCATGATTGATCTGGGTGTATCCAAGATTGCCCTGATTGGTGCCGTCGCATTGATCGTGATCGGCCCCGAGAAGTTGCCCCGTGTGGCACGCACCATCGGGACCCTGCTCGGTAAGGCCCAGCGTTATGTGGCCGACGTCAAGGCCGAAGTCAACCGCTCGATCGAACTTGAAGAATTCAAAAAGATGAAAGAGACGGTGGTGGGCGCGTCCAAAGAAGTGGAGAGCGCGATCCAGACCCAGGCCGGCGATTTTGAAAAAACCTGGGCTGAGGTGACCGACACGGCCAGCCATACGCCGGCAGCCGAAGCCTTAGTCTCGCACCCGGTCTACAGCCACCCTGGCAAGAAATGGCGTGTCAAACAAGGGGCCACGCCGAGTTGGTACAAGGCTCGCTCAGGCATCCGCACTAAGGCCCTGTCGGGCGCTGCCCGTGTGGCGCGTTATCGGCCACAAAAGTTCAATTAATGACTGATTTCTCCCCCAAAAAAGACGAACTCGAGGGCACCGAACAGCCTTTTGTGCAGCACCTGGTGGAGCTGCGCGACCGTCTGGTCAAAGCGACGGTGGCGATTGTCATTGTGGCCGCCGTGCTGGCTTTGTTCCCAGGGCCCGCAGCCCTGTACGATTTCTTGGCGGCGCCATTGGTGGCGCACCTGCCCAAGGGCAGCACGCTGATCGCGACCTCGGTCATTTCGCCGTTCATGGTGCCGCTCAAGGTGTTGATGATGGCCGCGTTCCTGCTGGCCTTGCCGGTGGTGCTATGGCAGGTCTGGGCCTTTGTGGCGCCTGGACTCTATTCTCATGAGAAAAAACTGGTGATGCCGCTGGTGGTGTCCAGCACGCTGCTGTTTTTTATTGGCGTGGCGTTTTGCTACTTTTTTGTGTTCGGGCAGGTGTTCAGCTTTATCCAGAGTTTTGCGCCCAAGAGCATTGCGGCCACGCCAGACATTGAGGCCTATCTGAGCTTTGTTCTGACGATGTTTCTGGCCTTTGGGCTGGCGTTCGAGGTGCCGATCGTGGTGGTGGTGCTGGCACGTATGGGCATTGTGTCAATCCAAAAACTCAAGGATTTCCGGGGCTACTTTGTGGTGCTGGCCTTCATCATTGCCGCCATCGTGACACCACCGGACGTGGTGTCGCAACTCGCGCTGGCCATTCCCATGTGCCTGCTCTATGAGGTGGGTATCTGGGCCTCTCGCATCTTCATCAAGCACACCCAGGCGCCCGTCGACGCCGCCGACTCCCCTAAGCCCTGAGCGACTACTGCAACCTTGGCTTGGGCTTGGGCCGAATACCCGGGGACACCATCAGTTCAAGTTGCTGATCGCGACGCAGCAAGCTGAAGGGCGCCGCTTTTGCAGGCTTGAGCGCGGCCACCCGCGACAACAGTTCCGCCACGTTGGCCACCGGTTTACCAGCCACCGCAGTGACCACGTCGCCTGGCCGGATGCCGGCCTGCGCCGCCGGGCCGTTTTGCAACACGCCAGTGATGATCACGCCGGTGCGTGCCTTCACCCCAAAGGTCTCAGCCAATTCGGGCGACAGTTCATTCGGCTCCACGCCAATCCAGCCCCTGGTCACCTGGCCATCCTGGACAATGCCTTCAAGCACCAATTGCGCCGCCGATACGGGAATCGCAAAGCCAATGCCCATATTGCCGCCCGAGCGCGAGTAAATGGCGGTATTGATGCCCAGCAGGTTGCCTTGGGTGTCGACCAGGGCCCCACCGGAGTTGCCGGGGTTGATGGCCGCATCGGTCTGGATGAAGTTTTCAAAGGTGTTGATGCCGAGCTGGTTGCGCCCCAGGGCACTGACAATGCCGCTGGTCACCGTCTGGCCCACGCCGAAGGGGTTGCCAATGGCCAGCACTTGGTCACCGACTTGCAAGGTGTCGGAGCTGCCCAGCACGATCACCGGCAGGCGCTCCAGATCAATCTTGAGCACAGCCAGATCGGTGTCGGGGTCGGTGCCAATGATCTTGGCGCGCGCGTGGCGGCCGTCATTCAGGATGACTTCGATCTCGTCGGCGCTCTCGACCACATGGTTATTGGTCAGGATGTAGCCGCTGGCGCTGACAATCACGCCGCTGCCCAAGCCGACCTGGGGCTCGTTGTCCTGGTCACCAAAGAAAAACTTGAACCAGGGGTCTTCGCTGTTGGGATGTCGGCGCGCGGCTTTGCTGGTGTTGATGCTGACCACTGCGGCAGAGGCCTTTTGCGCTGCCAGCCGGAAACTACCGGCTGGTGTGGCAGTTGGGTCGCCGGCGGGCGCTTGCAACACGGCCACCCCGCCTGCACGCCAGTTGCGCAGCCCAACCCAATCCGGCTTGAGCGTGCCCACCACAAAATAGGTCGCCAACAGCACGGTGACGGTTTGGGAAAACAACAACCAGAAGCGTTTCATGACAGGGTAGGGCGGCCAGAGGCCAGTGTTGGGAGGGGGCGGGCGGGCCGCTGACCACAAATTGTAGGCGTCCTCTTTCCTCCGCAATGTGCTGACGCAGTAAAGTCGACCCCGTTCATGTCAAAGCAAGGCCACGTCATCGCCATCGAACCGGCTGCGCCGCCCAAGCCGGCGCTGGGTGCGCCCTGCAACGGCTGCGGGGTGTGTTGTCTGTTTGCGCCCTGTCCCTTGGGCATGCTGTTGTCGCGGCGCCGGCACGGCGCCTGCGCCGCCTTGCAGTGGCAGGCTGGGGCCGGCCCTTACCGCTGCGGTGCCCTCAGCGCGCCTGAGGCGGTGCTGGCGAACGCCTTGCCACGTCCGCTTCGGGGTTTGGCGCCCTGGCTCGCGCCCTGGTTGGCGCGGCTGGGCTGGCGCTGGATCGCCGCTGGTCAGGGCTGTGACAGCAGCCTGGTGGTACAGCGCCAGGCCAATGATGGTATCCCGACGGTTACCGCACCGGAAAAGGTACCGAAAAACGCGTCGACAATGGCGGCTGGAGTGCCGTCCCGGGCGCCCCACCCAGACCATCAGCCGCCTCCTGAACCATGACCGATCGCCACCAGCTCGTCCTGACCCTGAACGCCCTGCTGCAGCCCGAGCGCTTCAAGGATTACTGCCCCAACGGCCTGCAGGTGGAGGGTACGCCCAAGGTGCGCCGCCTGGTCTCAGGCGTGACCGCCAGCCGTGCCTTGATCGAAGCGGCGGTGGCGGCGCAGGCCGATACGATCCTGGTGCACCACGGCCTGTTCTGGCAGGGGCAGGACGCGTGTGTGACCGGCTGGATGAAACAGCGGCTTGCGCTGCTGCTGGCGCACGACATCAACCTGCTGGCCTACCACCTGCCACTCGACGCCCATCCGGTGTTGGGCAACAACGCCCAGCTTGGCCGCCAGTTGGGTCTGGTGGCGCAGAGCCAGTTTGGCGACCAGTCTTTAGGGTGCATCGGGGTGACCGTCGAGGCGGGCGGCTTTGCTGACGCCCGTGCCTTGGCCCAGCATGTTGAATCCAGGCTAAATCGGGCTGTAACCCTTGTCGGGTCTAGCGCTTCAGCTATCACAAAGATAGCATGGTGCAGTGGTGGCGCGCAGCGTTATTTTGAGGCGGCGATCGCCGCGGGTGCTCAGGCCTACATCACGGGTGAAATCTCTGAGCCCCAGGCACACCTGGCGCGCGAGTGCGGCGTGGCCTATTTGGCCTGTGGCCACCATGCGAGCGAGCGCTATGGCGCGCCGGCGGTCGGTGATCATCTGGCTGAGCAGTTGGGCCTGGTGCATCAGTTCATCGACATCGACAACCCGGCCTGAGCCCGACGTCAACCATGCCACAAGTCAACTTGCCCCTGATCGCCATCACACTAGGTGACCCAGCCGGCATTGGGCCGGAGATCATCGCCAAGGCCTTTCGCGACGCGCCTGAGCTGAC
>CAJAXU010000294.1 GCA_903948045.1 uncultured beta proteobacterium
GTCAGCCAAAAATGGCCGTTCGCACAAGCCACGAGTCTCGGCACCTACGGCCTGACTACCGTCATCAGTTTTTCGAAGTGGGTTCTTAGCTCAGTTGGTAGAGCAGCGGACTCTTAATCCGTAGGTCGAGTGTTCGAGTCACTCAGGACCCACCACTTACAGCCTTGTGGCACATGGAAAGCCTGCTATTCAAAAGATAGCAGGCTTTTTTGTTTGGGAGTGGGCTGGCACCGGACTAGCACCCAAAGCGCTTTGCTCACCATTTTGCCGTCAAATGGTTGGCTGAGGGCGACTGGGCACAACCAAGCAGAACGCAACACCGCACTAGCGCGCTACCGCCGCCCGCGGGACTTCAAAGCAGGCACGGCACAGCGGCCAGGTGAACGCAACGGCAATCAGGCCGTTCACTGCACAGGCCAGCGCGGCCATCGGGGCGCCAAGGCGCTCGGCCAGCCAGCCTATCGACAGAAAGCCCAAGGGTGCCACACCGATGCACATGGTCATCAGGCCCATGACAGCCGGACGTCGATCTGCCGGCACGCTGTTGTAAACCAGCGTGGGCTGCATCACCGCAAAGCCGGCCTGCGCGACGCCGATGACAAACAGAATGGCACTGGTCAGCAGCACGTGATGGCTCCAGGCAAAGCCAACTTGCAGCACAAGAAACAGCAGCACCGACCCTAGATACACCGGCCCATGGCGCAGACGCCGTGCAATTGAGGTGAGTGCCAACGCGCCCAGCAGCGAGCCGATGCCGTCCACACTGGCCAGCAGGCCGACGCCTTGCGGGTCCAGGTGAAGCTGGTCCCGGCCGATCACCGGGATCATGCTCAGCACCGGCCAGCCGAACAGGTTGAAAAGTACCGTGATCCACAGGATGGCCTGAAGCGGGCGCGATGCTCGCGCAGTGTGCAGGCCGCCCAGCAACATATCGCGGACCGAGGGTTTAGTGGCCGCAGTCTGCGCTGGTGGCGGGTCGGCCAGACCGCGCAGAGCTGCGAGCACCGGCAGGTAGAGCAGTGTCGCGCACAACAACACGGCCTGCAGGCCACCTTGCGCCAGCAGCAGGCCGCCCAGCATGGGGCCGATCAGGCGGCAGGCATTCGAGACCACGGCATCGAGGGACATGGCCTGCACCATGCGCCCGTGGCCAGCCAGGTCACCCATCAGCGCGCGGCGCAGGGGCATGTCGCCCGCCCAGACGATGCCGTTGATAAAGCTGGCTACCGCCAGGTGCCAGACCTCGATGGCGCCAAGGGCCGACACGATCAGCAGCAGCAAGCTGGTGGCAAACAGCCCGGCATGCGTCACGATCAGCAGGCTGCGACGCGACATGTGCGAGGCCAGCGCCCCGATCGCCAGGCCGAACAGGGACAGGGGCAGCAGGCGCAGCATCATCAGGCTGGCCACCCAGAACGCGGATTTGGTTTGGTCGTAGGTGAACACCGCGAACGCCAGAATCTCGAGCCAGCGGATCAGCGACATCAGCATACCAACGGCCCACAGGCGATGCAGTTGCGGGTCGCGGGTGAGCGGCGGTGGCATGGCCGGGGGCGGGGCGGGGTGTTTGGGGTTGGTCAAGGGGCGCAGCTTGGTACCGGCGTGAGGGCTCCGTGGCGGTATTGTCAACGGCTATTGTCAACTTGTGGACGCCTCAGTGCAATCGCACACAGCAACTGCCACGTGGCAGAATCAGGGCTCTGGCCGTTTGGGACCGTGGCGACAAGCCGATACGGACCCGAAATTGTGCCAACAGCGACGCGCCGGGGGAACCATTGCCCAGCATCAATGACTGTCGTTCAACCTCACTGGATCATCATGACGCAAGTGGCTGTTCTCATCTGTGGCGCCGGCCCGGTCGGTTTGGTGGCGGGGCTGCGCTTGGCCCGCGCCGGCATAGAAACCCTGGTGATCGACAAAGCCAACGGCGTCAATGACGACTTCAGGGCCTCCACCTTTCACCCGCCCACGCTGGAAATGCTGGATGAGCTGGAATTGACGCAAGACCTGATTGCGCAGGGCTTGGTCTCCCCGACCTGGCAGATCCGTCGCCATGAATCCCACGACAAGGCGCTGTTTGACCTGTCGGTGCTGCAGGGGGACACGCGCTACCCGTTTCGCTTGCAATGCGAACAACGGGTGCTGACCCGCCTGGCCGATGCCAAAGCGCAAACCACGGCCAACCTGCAAGTGCGCTACGGCGTTGAATTGACAGGCTTGACGCAGGATGCCAGCGGCGTGACAGCCACCGTCAGCACGCCCACTGGCACCGAAACCATCAACGCCCGCTATCTGATTGCCGCAGACGGTGCGCGCTCGGTGTGCCGCAAGCTCACCGGCATAACCTTCACCGGCGAAACCTACCCCGAGACCACGATTCTGGCCACCACGCCCTACCGGTTCGAGGACCAGCTGCCGGGCCTGTCCAACGTCAATTACGTGTGGTGCGAACAGGGCACGTTTTCGCTGCTGCGCCTGCCCGATATCTGGCGCTGCTCACTCTACTCGGACCCGGACGAGTCAGTCGAGCAGGCCCTGGAACCCCAGGCGATCGAGCGCAAGCTGCAGCGCATCGTGCCGCGACAGGAACCGTACGAGATTGTTGAAATCCGCCCCTACCGCATTCACCGCCGCCTGATTGACGACTACCGGGCAGGCCGCGTGCTGTTTGCCGGCGACGCCGCACACTTGACCAGCCCCTCAGGCGGCATGGGCATGAACGGCGGCATTCATGACGCCGTCAACCTGTCGGACAAACTGATGTCTGTGCTGAACCAGGGCGCATCCGACGAGCTGCTCAACCTGTACACGCGGCAACGCCGGCCGATTGCGCAGGACGAAATCCTGGCCCAGTCCCATACCAACCGCATGCGCATGCAGCAGCGCGATCCGGTCTGGCGTGCCACCGAAATGGCGCGCCTGCAGGCGCTGATTGCCGACCCCGCCCGCCATCGCGAGCATTTGCTCAAAAGCTCGATGCTTTCTGGTCTGGCGCGCGCAGCCGCCACCACCTGATGAGCGTCTTCATGAACCCGACCGCCACCGCCAACCAGGCGTCGCCGCGCGACTATGCCCGCGCCGGGCGCCTCGGGCTGGGCACGCCACAGGCCAATCCGACGGTTGAGGCCGAAATCCGCCGGCTGCTGCCCTTCGATGTGGACTACGTCACCCTCCGCCTGACCTCCCCCAGCCCCGACCCGACCACGCGGCTGAAGGCCTACCTGACCGATCTGGCGATGCATGCCAAACAGTTTGCCGGCATGAAAATCGATGCCTTTTTGTTCGCCTGCACGGCCACCAGTTATCTGCTTGACGCGGCCACCCAGGAGCGGGCCATCGCTGACGCCGAGGCGGTGCTGGGCGCCCCGGTGATCACGGCGCCAGCAGCACTGATCGCCCAGTTGCAAGCGGTCGGTGCGCAGCGCATCGCACTGGTGTCACCCTACCCGGCGCCCATCATGACGGCAGCCGTGCGGTGGTGGGGTGCGCAGGGCTTTGAGGTGGTGCGCCAGGGTGGCGTTGACATCCATTCCGATGACACGGTGCATATCTACGGCCTGCAATCGGCCGACGCCTGGGCCGCGTTGCGCCAGATGGACATTGGCAACGCCGATGCCGTGCTGCTGTCGGGCACCGGCATGCCCAGCCTGCCGCTGATCGACCGTGCCAGCGCGCATTTCGGTGTGCCTGTAATCTCATCCAATCTGGCCCTCGCCCGTGAGGGCCTCAAACGCTTTGGCCTGACACCGACCCAACATAACAGGAGTTGACACCATGACCTTAACCTTGAATCGCCGCCGCTTGATACCCGCCCTGTTGGCCGCAGGCCTGCTTGGCGCCTTGCCGGGTGCGCTGCCGGGTGCCGCGGCGCAGGCTTATCCCGCCCGCCCCGTGAAGCTGATCGTGCCCTTTCCGCCCGGCGGCTCCACCGATGTGATCGCCCGCATGATTGCCCTGCGCCTGGGCGATGCACTCAAGACCACCGTGGTGGTCGAGAACAAGCCCGGCGTCGGTTCGGTGTTGGGCACAGATGCCGTGGCCAAGGCGACAGCAGACGGCTACACCCTGGTGGTGTCGGCCAATCCGGCCATCGCGCCGGGGCCGCTGATGCGAACCAGCATGCCGTATGACCCCCTTCGCGATTTCACACACCTGGCGTTGCTGGGCACCTCCCCCAATGGGTTTGTGGTGCGTGCCGAGCATCCGGCCAAGACCATGGCCGAGTTTGTCGCGATGGCGCGCGCCCGGCCGGGGGCCCTCAACTACGCATCAGCCGGCTTGGGCAGTGCTGGCTTCCTCACCGGGGAGCTGCTCAAGCAGGCAGCGGGCATTGACATGGTGCATGTGCCCTACAAAGGCTCAGGGCCCGCCATCACTGACTTGCTGGGCGGCCAGCTTGACGGCATGTTTGAGAGCCTGGTCACTGCGACCGGTTATGTGCGTGGCGGCAAGCTGCGCCTGCTGTCTGTCAGCGGAGAGGTCCGCAGCAAAACCTTCACCGACGTGCCTGCCTTGACCGAGGTGGTGCCAGGCGTTGTGGGGGGCGCCTGGTTTGGCATCTCGGCACCGGCCCGCCTGCCGGCCAACGTTGCCCTGCGCTTGCAAACTGAAGTCCAGGCCATTGTGAGTGCGCCGGACATACAGGCGCGCCTGAGTGAACTTGGCATGACGCCAATGCCGCTGGGCGGCGCAGACTTCTCGGCCTTTATCCAGGCCGAGAACCGCAAATGGGGGCCTGTGATCAAGGCCGGCAAGATCAC
>CAJAXU010000295.1 GCA_903948045.1 uncultured beta proteobacterium
AGTCAGTTCGTGCCGCTCTTGCGGTTCGATCATGCTATTGACTGAAAATACCGGCAAGGGTACATTCAACGAAACCGATCCAAATTTTTCTGATATAAATCAAATCGTATCACCGCCGGGTTTTCTACACAAGAGTGCATGCCCGGTATTTGTCGCTACTTTCGATTCAGGGATTAAGAAAATATGAAGAAGTTGGGACTGTCTGACGCCAAGGTAGTGGATCTGCATGCGCACATCGTGCTGGAAAAGACGATTGGCGCCGCGGGTGAGTACGGTCCGTTCATGGGTAGCAACCCGGACGGTTCGCCCTTTTTTCAGGTCGGGAAGAATTACCGGCTCAATGGGGTCAAGTACGTTGGCAGCCCGTTTATGGATGTCGATGTCCGCTTGCGCCGCATGGCGGAGCGGGGCATCGACTTTCAGGTGGTCTCGCCCAACCCTCTGACCTATCTGCACTTCATCCCGGTAGAGCAGGCCGTGCAGTTTTGCCGGGTGCATAACGATGCGCTGGCGGCGGTCGTGCAGCAACATCCTGACAAACTGGCTGGACTTGCCGCCTTGCCTTTGCAGTCGCCCGTGGACGCCGCGCAGGAGTTGCGCCGTGCGGTGAACGAGCTCGGATTGATCGGTGCCTCGTTCGGCACTGATGCGCCGGCACCGCTGGATGACGCATCCATGGACTTGGTGTATGCCGAAGCGGTCCGGTTGAACGTGCCCTTGTTCATTCATCCCGGACCTGCCGGGATCGATGGCCCGGCCGGCGACCCGGCGTTGAAGCGGTTTGAGTTGGACATCATTGCCGGGTTCGCAGCACAGGAGACCTTGGCCGTTGCCACCCTGATTTATGGTGGCGTGCTGGATCGGCACCCGGGCCTGGACGTTTGTGTGAGCCATGGTGGTGGCGGTACCGCACTGCTGGTCGGCCGGATGGCCAAGGGCGCGCGCAAGCGACCATGGTCGCCCGCGCCCCTGCGGGCCGAAGGGGCCTTCGAGCTGCGACTAAAGCGGCTTTGGTTCGACACCCACGTCGACCATCCCCAGATCATGTCCCTGTTGACCGCGGTGGTTGGCGCGGATCACCTAGTCTATGGCACCAATTTTGCTGGATGGGACGAGCCGGATGCAGACAAGGCTGCGGGCACTGATCCCATTGCGCCCCAACTCGCCGTCAATGCCCGCAGGCTGTTGAGGGCTTGATGCGGCACGTTAGAGACCGCTGGTCTGAAACAAGGTGAGCCCATGAAGCAAGCGATTTTTCTCGAAAACGCGCAGATCATTGACGGCAATGGGCGCCAACCATTTCAGGCCGCCGTTCTGATCGAGGGTGATCAGATCGCTGCGGTGGGTGAGGAGGCCGCGCTCCGTGTCTCGCATTTGCAGCATGCCCGGCGGATCGATCTGGCCGGCAAGACGGTCATGCCGGGGCTGATTGACGCGCACTGTCACCTCTCGTTTGATGATGCGGCCTCCAATCCTGAAATTTTTTACCAACGGCGCAACGCGCTGTCCGCCCTGGCGGCCGCCTACAACGCCAAGAAACTGCTGCGTGCGGGTGTCACCGGCATTCTGGATCCAGATTCTGTGTTCGAAAACATGGTCGATGTGCGGGACGCTGCAGAGGCCGGCCTGATCGAGGCGCCCAGAATTTCCTGTGGCTGTTATGCCTTGATCACGGCGGTAGGTGGCACCGCGGGGCGCCTGATCAACGACACCGGCGTTACGGGCTACTACAAGTCGGTGCAGGGTAAGGATGACATCGTGGCCGAGGTGCGGCGCCAGGTCAAAGTCGGCGCGGATTGGATCAAGGTCCACGTCTCAGGGGTGGTCCCGCGCTACGCTCATTTGGGAGAGCAGTGCAGCTGGACTCAAGAGGAGCTGGATCTGATTTGTGAGCTCGCCCACGATCTGGGGGTTCCGGTGATGGGTCACTGTCGCGGGAGCCTGTCGACCTACCGCGCCGCCAAGGCGGGTGTCGATCTGATCTTTCATGGTACCGGCATGGACGAGCGAGCCCTGGCGCTGGTGATTGACCGCAAAATTCCGGTGTGCCCGGCCTTCACCTTCCAGGCCAATATGGTGGACTACGGCCATCGCTTGGGTACCGACCCCGCCCTCATCACGCTGTTTGAACGTGAAATCACGGATTCTGTGGACACCATGCGCCGGCTGGTGGCTGCTGGCGTGCCCCTGCTGACTGGCAGCGAGGCGGGTTTTTCCATGGTGCCCTATGGCCATTGGCATTACCGGGAGATGGAGGTCTTCATGCGCTACTTCGGTATGAGCAGCCTGGAAGCCATTCATTGTGCGACCGGTGCCGGCGCCTTTGCCCTGAAAATGGCCGGACGAACCGGTGTCGTGGCGGCAGGCATGAAGGCCGATTTGCTCGTGGTCGATGGCGATCCATCGCAGAATGTGGCCATTCTGGGCGAGCCGGGCCGCATCAGCCAGGTCTACCTGGGCGGTCAATCGGTGGATTTGTCACCGCTGCCCGAGCGCAAGCCCTTGGCTGGCTGGCGCATGCCCTCCATGGGTCAGCAGTTGACACGGGACTTCGCCCTGAGCGGCGCGGGCCAACAACTGCATTCGCAACCAGAAGAACTTTAAACCTACCGGAGATTGACATGGTGAATTTGGAAGACTTGCTGCGTCGCGTGTCCATGCTGGAGGCGCGCGCCGAGATTGCGGAATTGGTTAGTGCCTACGCCATTGCCTGTGATGAGCACGATATTGAGCGCTTGAAGACGCTGTTCTCGGAGGATGCCGTGCTGGACTCGCCCAGCAAGTTGCTCGCAGCCAACGGTCGGGATGCGATCATCGCGATGTACATCCGAATTTTCAAGATCCGGGGCCCTGGCTATCACTGGACCCATGATCATTTCGTAACTTTCGATCCAACCAACCCTGATCGCGCGACCGGTCTGGTGTTGAGTCATGCCGAGACCTGCCCGAACACGGAGGTCAGTCTTTCTGCGATGCGCTACGAGGACGAATACTGCAAGCTGGACGGCCGCTGGGTGTTCCAAAAGCGGATCCTGAAGTTTCTCTACTATGTGCCGGCCAAGGATTACACCCATGTGTTCAACAGCACAACCCGGGTGACGATGGGCGGCAATAATTTACCCGCCGATTTTCCCGAGTCGTTGCCGGCGTGGCAGGCATTTGAGCGCGACCATGGCCAAGGGGTGTGAATCGGGTGGACCGGGTTTGGTGTGAACAACGCAAGGGGGGTGAATATGGCAGTTGGCAGTGAATCGATGGCCCTGGTCAGACGGGCGCTCAAGCACCTCGACAACAAGGGTACTGACCAGGCGGCAAGCACCTGGACGCAACCGATCGAGTCGTACATAGACCCTGACCAATACAACCGGGAGGTCGAGCGGCTGTTCAAACACTTGCCGCTGGCCTTGGCCCTGAGTCTGGAGTTGCCCGAGCCCAAAAGCTACAAGGCCATGACCGTGATGCAGACGCCCCTGATCCTGGTGCGTGGCGCCGATGGGGTGGCTCGGGCCTTTTTGAACGCCTGCCGCCACCGGGGCGCGCAGTTGTGCAAGCACGGCGCTGGCACGGCTGAGCGTTTTGTCTGCCCGTACCATGCCTGGCAATACGACATCCAAGGCAAGTTGACGGGCCTTTACGGCGCTTCGACCTTTGGCGAGGTCAGTGCCGAGACCCATTCGCTGACCGAGTTAGCATGCGCCGAGCGCGCCGGTCTGATCTGGGTCATGCTGACGCCGGGCGAATCCTTCCAGGTCGGCGACTGGCTCGGCGACTTTTCGACCCAATTAGATACTCTCAACCTGGATGGCTGGTACCTCTACGATCAACGTGACATCCCGGGGCCCGGGTGGAAGGTGGCTTGGGAAGGTTACCTGGAGTCGTATCACCACAACACGGTGCACGTCAACACCGTGGGCAAATTCACCATCGGCAACCTCACGCTGCACGACACCTATGGGCCGCATCAGCGCATCGTGTTTGGGCGGCGCAGCCTGAGCGAATTGCCTAACCAGCCTGAAGCCCAGTGGGAGCCCGAGCAACACATTCGCCGCATTCACCTCGGCTTCCCCAATTTGGCCATCTCCGGGGTCCTGGGCGACCATTGCCTGGTCAGCCAGGTTTTTCCTGGCCCCACGCCTGAGACCACCGTGACCCGCCAGTCTGTGTTGGCGGCCAAACGGCCGGTGACCGAAGCGGAAAAGCAGGCGACCGAGGCCTTCAGCCAAATCGTGCTGCAAGCCGTGCGCGATGAAGATTACGCCATCGGCGCGGGTGTCCAGGCTGGCTTGAAGTCGGGGGCCAACCAGGCGTTTACGATTGGCCGCAATGAGCCGGCGGTCCAGCATTTCCACAAGACGGTCGCCTCGTTCATGGCGTCATCTGACGTCACGACGCCCTGCGTCTGATCATGGCCAGTCGGGCACCTGCTCCGTCAAAGGCTGGTTCTGCAGCATCCGGGGCCGAAGCCGGCAGCGCGGTCGGTGCGGTTGTTCCTGTGACCGCTGCCCAGCCAGCGGTGGTGTTGGCCGATCGCCTGACTTTTCTGGTGCACGTGGCCAGTGCGCGGGTTGCGACGATTGGCAACCGGCATTTCCGCGAACACGATCTGAACCATTTCTCCGCTCGCATTCTGGTGCTGCTGCTGGAGAAACACGAGTTACGCACAGGGGAGCTTGGCGACTTGATGGTGCTGCCGCAATCCACCATCTCCAGCCAATTGCAGGGCTTGCACAAAAAGAGACTGATCAGGCGACGGCGCTCCAGGCAAGACAACCGCTCGGTGATGGTGACCCTGACGCCCGCGGGGCTGGAACTCGCCCGTGACTGTAATGAGCTGAGCTTGCGGGTTCATGAAGCGATGTTGCGCGACATTCCGGCCCGTGAACAGGCGGTGGGATTTGCCTTTCTGCGCAAAATCAATGAGCGCCTGCTGGCGCTGGAGTCGCAGGACTTGTACCCGTTCCATGGCCCGGAACAGCTGCAGACCTTGGCAAGCACGGTTCAACGCGCGCCTGCCAGAAAGCGGTCGGCGTCTTAGGCTGGACGCCCTCCTAGGCATGGCTCGGATGACGAAGTCTGTGATTTAAACAGTAAAAGGAAGAAGATTCATGGATTTGGGACTATCCGGTCGCTGGGCGTTAGTGTGCGGTGCCAGCAAGGGCTTGGGCTATGGCTGTGCCGAGGCGTTGGTGCGCGAAGGCGTCAACGTGGTGGTGGTCGCGCGGACTGAAGCGCCCTTGCAGCATGCCGTGCAAAAACTGCAGGCGCTGCGTGTCGATCCGGTCGCGCAGCAGGTGATTGGCGTGGCCGCCGACATCACCCTGGCTTCGGGACGCGCGCTGGTGTTTGCCCACCCGGATGGGCCGGGTACGGACTTTGACATCGTGATCACCAACGCAGGCGGCCCGCCACCGGGCGACTTTCGCCAGTGGCAGCGCGACGACTGGATTGCGGCGGTGGACGCCAACATGCTGACCCCGATTGAACTGATTAAGGCCACCGTGGACGGCATGGCGGCGCGCCACTTTGGCCGCATCATCAACATCACCTCCACCACAGTCAAGGCGCCGATTGACAACCTGGGCCTGAGCAGCGGTGCCCGCAGCGGCTTGACCGGGTTCGTGGCCGGCCTCGCCCGCAGCCCCCTGGCGCAGGCCAATGTCACCATCAACAACCTGTTGCCGGGCGCTTTTGACACCGATCGCCTCAGGAAGACGGTCGAAGCCGCGGCGCAGCAGCCGGGTCAAACCCTGGAGCTGGTGCTGGAGCGTCGCCGCAAGTCAATCCCGGCGGGACGGTTAGGAACGGCGGATGAGTTTGGTGCGATTTGCGCCTTCATCTGTAGCCAGCATGCTAGTTACATCACCGGGCAGAACATCCTGGCCGATGGCGGCGCCTACCCGGGCAGCTTTTGACAAAGGACACTCACCATGATCAAACACATCGTTTTTTGGCGTTTGAAGGACTCGGCGCACGGCAATGACAAGGCAACCAATGCCCGGCTGATCAAAGCCAAGGTAGAGAGCTTGCGTGGCCAAATTCCCGGTTTATTGCACATTGAGCTCGGCATCAATGTGGTGGTGACCGACAGCAGCAGCGACATCGCTTTGTGCGCCGAATTTGCCAGCCTGGAGGCCTTGCAGGTCTATCAGGTGCACCCGCTGCACCAGGCCATCGTGCCCTTTGTGGCCGAGGCCCAATTGGAGCGCCGCGTGGTCGATTTCGAGGCCTGACGCGCCGGCCACGATCACCCCCAAGGCGCAGCCGGCAGTGCTAAGCTGCCAGCAGCGCCGTTCGTGCCGGGCAGCACGCCAATGCGACACAATGCCGAAATGCCTGCTATCGTGTCGCCACCCAGCCCAGCCAAGCCGCTGACTGGCCCACAAAAAGCCCTGCTCAAGCTCGGCCTGCGGCGCGATATCGACCTGGCGCTGCACCTGCCACTGCGCTACGAGGACGAAACCCGGGTCACACGCCTGAGTGCGGCGCGGGACGGCGACGTGATTCAGATCGAGGCCACGGTGACGGCCAGTGAGGTCACGCTGCGGCCGCGCCGTCAGCTGCTGGTGACGGTGGACGACGGCTCGGACACCTGTACCCTGCGGTTTTTCAGTTTCTACCCCTCGCAACAGCAGGCGCTGGCGGCGGGTAAGCGCATCCGCGCGCGAGGCGAGTTGCGCGGCGGTTTTTTGGGCCGGCAGATGCTGCACCCGTCGTTTCAGGCAGCGGGCGGCGAACTGCCGCAAGCGTTGACGCCGGTCTATCCAACCTCGGCCGGCCTGCCGCAGGCCTACCTGCGCCGCGCCGTGCAGAGCGGGCTGGCACGGGCTGAATTGGCCGACACCATTCCTGCCGAATATTTAAAGGAAATCGGGCTCCAGCCCTTATGGGGATTGAAGAGTTCGCTATCATTTTTGCATTATCCCGCGCCCAATGTGGCGCTGGCGACATTGGAGGACCGCAGCCACCCTGCCTGGCAGCGGCTCAAGGCCGAGGAGCTGCTGGCGCAGCAACTGTCGCAGCTGCAGGCCCGTCGCGCACGCGCGGGCTTGCGGGCACCAGCGCTGGCGCCCCACCCGGGTACCGGTGCGGCGCTGGCCGAGCGCTTGCTGGCGGCCCTGCCGTTTGCCTTGACCGGGGCGCAGCGCCGGGTGCAGGCCGAGATTGCCCATGACCTGGGCCGGCCGGTACCGATGCACCGGCTGCTGCAGGGCGATGTCGGCGCCGGCAAAACCGTGGTGGCAGCACTGGCGGCGGCACTGTGCATCGACGCTGGCTGGCAGTGTGCGCTGATGGCGCCGACTGAAATCCTGGCCGAGCAGCATTTCGCCAAGCTGGTGGGCTGGTTGGCGCCGCTGGGGGTCAAGACCGCCTGGCTCACCGGCAGCCAGAAACCCAAGGAGCGCCGCGCCATGCTGGCGCTGATTGCCAGCGGCGAGGCGGCGCTGGTGGTGGGAACGCACGCCGTGATCCAGGACAAGGTGCTGTTCCATCGGCTGGCGCTGGCCATCATCGACGAGCAACACCGCTTTGGTGTGGCGCAACGTCTGGCGCTGCGCAGCAAATTGCGACACGAAGCCATGGAGCCGCACCTGCTGATGATGACAGCCACCCCCATTCCGCGCACCCTGGCCATGAGCTACTACGCCGACCTGGATGTCTCTAC
>CAJAXU010000296.1 GCA_903948045.1 uncultured beta proteobacterium
CGTGCCGTCTCCCAGATCGGTCACGCCCACCCCGCCACCACCATTGCCTTCGGCATCCCGGCTCACGCCCGAGGCCTCCTGGGCAATGTAGTTGCTGAATTCATTGACGAAGGCGCTCAGGCTGAAGCGATGGGCTCCGCTGGCCCAGTTCACCCCCAGGTCCAGGTTGCTGGACCGCTCCAGCCCCAGGCTGGTGTTGCCCACCTCGTAGGCATGGGTCGCCAGGTGCGGGCCGTCGGCAAACAACTCGTAGTCACGCGGCGCCCGCTCGGACAGGGCCAGATTGCTGGTCAGTTGCCAGCCCGCCGCCAGCGGCCACAGGCCACCGAGGGCGTAGCTGCGCGGCGCGAAGCTGCGGCTGTCCGGCACAAAGCGCGCCACCGTCGGGTTACCCTGGGATGCCACGGCCACCGATTCCAGGCGCGCGCCAAAGCTGAAACGGCCCCAGCCCGTGCTCAGCTCCTGGTGCGCAAACAGGGCACTCTGCCGGGTGTCGCTGTAGGGCGCAAAGGCCTCATCGCCATCGGCTGAAAAACTGCTCTGCTCCAGCTGCAGGCCGACGACGCCGTCCAGCGCACCCCAGCGGGCCTGGCGGGCCTCCAGCCGCAGGTCCTGCCCACTGCTCTTGAACAAGGTGCCGGCCACCGGCCCGTCAAACTCGGTGTGCTGGTACACGCTGCGACCGACCGCCGCGCTCACCGCCTGGAACGGACCGGCCAGGCCGCGCAGTTCACCGTCCAGCGCATAGCGCTCAGAGCGCATGCCAATCGTGACCGCATCCTCGGCCACTGTGCCGTACTCGCTGCTGAAGCTGCTGACCGACGCACCGAGCCGGCCCCGCTCAAAAAACACCGAGCCGCCCAGCGCGCCACCCCGGCTCTGGCTGGCCGAGTTGCAGATGCGCCGCTGCAGCGCCAGCGCACCGGGCTGGGTACAGGCCAGATCTGCCGGCGCCTGCACGTCATCGGTGCCGCGGCTGAACACATCGGCGTGCAGGGTGTAGCGCTCGTTGCCCGCCTCCAGCAGGACACCGGCGCTGCGCTCGGCGTTGCCGCTGGCCAAACCCAGATCCACCTTGCCCGCGACGCCGCCCTGGGCGTCAAACAGGGCGTCGCGCGGAATGCGGTTGTCAATGACATTGACCACGCCGCCGACGGCACTGCCGCCATATAGCAGCGCGCCCGGGCCGCGCAGCACCTCGATGCGATCGGTGGCCATTGGGTCCAGCGCCACCGCGTGGTCATGGCTCAACCCCGAGGCATCCAGGCTGGTGCCGCCGTTGTTCAGGATGCGGATGCGGTCGCCGTCCAGGCCGCGGATCACGGGCCGGCTGGCGTTGGGGCCAAAGTAGCTGCTGCTGATGCCGGGTGTGCCGTCCAGCGTTTCGCCCAGCGTGGTCTTGGCGCGCAACAGCAGCGCCGGCCCGCTGTACTGCGCCACCGGCGCGATCAACTCAGTGGCACCCAGCGGGTTGGCCGTGATCGTGACGGGCGGCAGGGTGCCGGTGAGTGGCGTTTGCGCCAAGGCGGTGCCGGCACACAGGGCACCCAGGCAACTCAGGGTCAAAGGGATTTTTTTCATGAAAGGGGCATCATTTGAAAGAGACAGGAACGCGCCAGCCGGCCAACACCAGGGCTGGCGGCTTGGGGCCTAACAACGAGGGGGGAGTCAGCGACGCGGCGGCGGCCCGCGTGCTTCAAAGGGTGCGCCCTGGCGGGGCAACACCGGCCCGACCGGGCAGGGGACCCAGGCGGCAAACAGCGGCAGCACCGGCAGCACCAGCGCCAAAGCGGGCGCCAGGTCGGCATGGCTGGCCTGGTCAAACAGACGGCAGCTTGACGCGTCGTCATGCTCGTCAAAAAGATGCTCGAGCGGCTGAGCGGACGCCACGGTGGGCGCTCCGCCATGCACCACGCCGTGCACCAGCCCCAGCGCCTGGCTCAGCAGCAGGGCTACGGCCAACAGGCCGGCGGCCAGCCAGCCAGCCGGCCGCGCGGTCTGCCCCGGCACGGGCCCCGGGTGACGCGGGCGAGCGGACATCCTTAGCAGCGTTACTTCACGGCCACCGCATCGGTGATGCGGTAGTACAGGCCGTAGGGGTCGTCGGCGAGCACGGCAAATTTGCCTTCCACCACCACCGGCTCGAGCGTGTACTTGACCGGGGTACGGGTCTTGACCTCGACCATGCTCTCGGGCCCGCCCGGCACGCAAAACGAGCAGCTCATGGGGACCGAGCTCAGCAGAAAGTGCCTTTGCCGCTCGCCTGGCTCCAGCGGCATCATGAAGCCCTGGATGCGCTGCGGCTTGTCGTTGAGCGCCTGCACGGTGGCCGGAAAGGCCGGCAGCAGCCGGTTCTTGACCGGCTTGGTCTTGACGTCTGTCAACACCGACCAGGGCAACACATCAGCCCGCTCGGGCAGCGGGGCAATCGGGCTGTTGGGGCTGTGGATGCCGGCGCCCGTGCCGGCGGGCACGCCACCGGCAATGGGCGAACTGAGCTGCGCCTGCGCCCCAAGCGACAGACAGCCTGCCAGGATCAACCCGGCCGTGAGCTTGCGTTGCATAGATCCACCTCAAATGACCGCGATGTTAATGCTCGTGCTTCATGCCGCAGTATTTGCCAATCGCCAATCCCTTGCAGGCGGCCTGCAATTCCTTCACGCACACGTCTTCCTTTTTGCCCGCTTCCAGGCATTTGGCGGCGCTTTCGTGCGCAGCGGCGATGGCGCGGTGGCGCTGGATATCCGCCTTGGTTTCCTTGTCGCCGTGTTTCTCTTGCGCTACTGAAAACGTAGCGAACAATGCAATAGCCATAAGGCTTACAAGCTGTTTTTTCATAAATTTACCTTGGTTGAAGAAGTTCTTGCACACTCAC
>CAJAXU010000297.1 GCA_903948045.1 uncultured beta proteobacterium
AATGTGGCCTGCCCCTTACCGGCATAGGCCGTCAATTGCGATTGCGCCAGCGCCAGCTGGACCTGGTTGCCCCAGTCATTGAAGTCACCGGCCACGAGCAAGGGCGCCTCAGGCGGAATTTCACGGCTGATAAAACGCTGCAGCTGCGTCACCTGGCGCACGCGACTGGCCCGAATCAGCCCAAGATGCACCACCACCACATGAATCGAGGTGTCATGCAACAAGACCTCCGCATGCAGCAGACCGCGCTGCTCAAAGCGGTGGTCTGACATGTCTTCATGCTGGTGCGATACCACGGGCCACCGCGACAGCATCGCATTGCCGTGCTCGCCGTGCCGGGTGAATGCGTTGGTGCGATAAACCGCCTCATAGCCCTCTGGCGCCAAAAATTCGGCTTGCGGCAACTCAGGCCAACGGGTGAAATAGGCCTGCTCACGCCGGTGCACCCGGCGCACTTCCTGCAGGCACACAATGTCGACATCTAACTGTTCGACCGCATGCCCGAGGTTATGTATCTCCAGCCGCCGCCGGGGGCCGATCCCCTGCACGCCTTTGTGGATGTTGTAGGTCGCCACCCGGATCAGCTTCACGGGCTCACCCCCACAGTGACAAAACGCGGCAGCATCAGAATCGCCTCCGCGTTGGACGGTGAGAAACAGGCGCTTGCCGCCTGCTGGTAAGGCAACCATTGTGCGGCGGTGTGTTCGCGCGGGCTCAGGCGCACAGGCCTTGCCTTGGGCACGCGCAAGCCAAACAGGTGCTCGGTATTGCGGATCACGTCCGACGCATAGCGGTGCCGCCAACGGGGGTAAATCTCATAGACGTTTTCCAGCTGCCAATCCTGCAGCGCATCGGCCAAGTCGGACCCCGGGGCGCAGTCGATGCCGGTTTCCTCCAGCACTTCGCGCACCGCCGTCTGACTGTAGCTTTCGTCTAGAGCATCCTTGCTGCCAGTCACCGACTGCCAGAAATCCGGCGCGTCGGCCCGGCGGATCAGCAGGACCTCGAGCGCCGGGGTGTGAATCACCACCAGCACAGATTGGGGAATCTTGAAAGTTTGGGCCATGGAAAAGAGCGCTCAGAGAGCGCCCTTACATTCTGCCTTACACCCGCTGGGCGCGGGCTTGATCAAATTGGCTTTGCCAGCTCGGTATTGCGCAACTTGATGTGCAGCTCGCGCAGCTGCTTCTCGTCGACCAAGCCGGGCGCCTGCGTCAGCAAGCATTGGGCACGCTGGGTTTTGGGGAAGGCAATCACGTCCCGGATCGACTCGGCACCGGTCATCAGCGTCACGATGCGATCCAGTCCGAACGCAATGCCGCCATGGGGAGGCGCGCCATACTGCAGGGCGTCGAGGAGGAAACCAAACTTGTCCTGGGCCTCTTCGGGGCTGATCTTGAGCGCATCAAACACTTTTTGCTGCACATCGGCACGGTGAATCCGCACCGAGCCGCCGCCCATCTCCCAGCCGTTGAGCACCATGTCGTACCCCTGGGAAATGCATTTGTCGGGGGCCGTCACCATCCAGTCCTCATGCCCCTCTTTGGGCGCAGTGAACGGGTGGTGCACCGCGGTGTAACGCTGTGCGTCCTCGTCGAACTCAAACATGGGGAAGTCCACCACCCAGAGCGGGCGCCAACCGGTCTGGAACAGGGCATTTTTCTTGCCGAACTCGCTGTGCCCGATCTTCACCCGCAGCGCGCCAATGGCGTCGTTCACCACCTTGGTCTTGTCGGCGCCGAAGAAAATAAGGTCACCGTCCTGCGCCTGCGTGCGCTCCAGCACCGCAGCCAGGGCCCGGTCATGGAGGTTCTTGACGATCGGGCTCTGCAGGCCATCACGGCCACGCGCCCGCTCGTTGACCTTGATGTAGGCCAGCCCTTTAGCCCCATAGATCTTGACGAACTCGGTGTAAGCATCAATCTCGCCGCGGCTCAGGCCGCCGGTTTCGCGGGCGCCACCTGGAATACGCAGGCCCACCACACGACCGTCCTTCATGGTGGCAGCGCCGGCAAACACCTTGAAATCCACATCGGCCATCACATCGGTGAGTTCAGTCAGCGCAAGCTTCACCCGCAAATCGGGCTTGTCCGAGCCATACTGGTGCATGGCCTCGGCGTAGGTCATCACCGGGAACACCCCCAGGTCGACCTTGAGCGTGCTCAGAAACACCGTTTTGATCATGTCCTGGAACAGATCGCGAATGTCCTGCTCAGCCAGGAACGAGGTTTCGATGTCAATCTGAGTGAACTCAGGCTGCCGGTCAGCGCGCAAATCTTCGTCGCGGAAACACTTGGTGATCTGGTAGTAGCGGTCGAAGCCGGCCACCATCAGCAGTTGCTTGAACAGCTGCGGGCTCTGTGGCAGCGCGAAGAAGTGGCCATCATGGACCCGGCTGGGCACCAGGTAGTCGCGCGCGCCCTCTGGCGTCGACTTGCCGAGCATCGGGGTCTCGATGTCCACAAAACCATGGGAGTCGAGAAACTTGCGCACCTCCATGGCCACCCGGTAGCGCAGCATCAGGTTGTTCTGCATGTACGGGCGGCGCAGGTCCAGAACCCGGTGGGTGAGCCGGGTGGTTTCGCTCAGGTTGACGTCGTCCAGCTGGAACGGCGGTGTGACCGAGGGGTTCAACACCTTGAGCTCATGGCACAACACCTCGATGCTGCCGCTCTTGAGCTGGTCATTGGTGGTGCCAGCCGGCCGGGCCCGCACCAGGCCCTTGACCTGGATGCAAAACTCATTGCGCAGCACTTCAGCGGTGGCGAACATGTCGGGCCGATCCGGGTCGCAGACCACCTGCACATAACCTTCGCGGTCACGCACATCTACGAAAATAACGCCACCGAGATCGCGGCGCCGGTTAACCCAACCGCACAGAGTCACTGTCTGGCCCAGCAGGGCTTCGGTCACCAGACCGCAATAATGGGAACGCATGGCCATAAGCAGCTTTCAAAGTCCCCGGCAAAGCGCGGGACAGGTTTCAACAGGAATCAGTGGGGGGCGGCTTTGGCCGCCGCTGAGGGTGGCACCACACCCATGGAAATCACATAGGTCAGCGCCTCATCGACGCTCATCTTCAGCTCGATCACCTCTGATCGGGGCACCATCAAGAAAAATCCGCTGGTCGGGTTGGGTGTGGTCGGCACATAGACGCTGACAAAATCCGGCCCCAGATGCTCTGCCACCTCACCAATCGGCGAGCCGGTCTGAAAAGCGATGGTCCAGACGCCAGCGCGTGGGTACTGCACCAACAGGGCGGTGCGAAAGGCATTGCCAGTGCTGGAAAACAGCGTGTCCGACACCTTCTTGACGCTGGTGTACACGGTTTTGAAGATGGGAATATTGGTGAACAGCTTGTTCAGCTGCTTGAGCCACCAGCGTCCCGCCACATTGGAGACCAGTGCGCCGGTCAAAAGTAGCGCGGTAAAAACCAGCACCACGCCCAGACCAGGGATGTGCCGCAACTGTTCCAGCTGCACGCCGGTCGCGTTAGGAGTGACTGCCGACAAACCGGTCAGCACGCCACCAAAAATACCATCGAGCAAACCGACCAGCCAGAGCAGCACCCAAAAGGTGATGGCCAGAGGAAACCAGACCAACAGGCCAGTGATCAGGTATTTTTTGACATGCATATTGGGGGTCTGAGATCAGTCGCTGGCAAGATCAATGACAAGCGCAAGAGGTGGCGCAGCCGCTGGCGGCTGCCGGCGCCGCAGCAGCGGTTTCGGTTTTTCCGCCCGTCTCAGCGGGCTTGGCGCTGTCGCCACCACCACCCCCCTCGCCACCGGACGTACTGGCCGGCGCTGCCGTGCTACCGCCCTTGAAATCAGTCGCGTACCAGCCTGACCCCTTGAGCTGGAAGCCCGCTGCGGTCAGCTGTTTTTTGAAGGTGCCTCCGCCGCACTTCGGGCAATCCGAGAGTGGCGGATCAGACATTTTTTGCAACACGTCCTTGGAAAACCCGCAGGACTCGCATTTATAGGCGTAAATTGGCATGGCGATAAGGCTCGGGGTCAGCTTGCAAAGCCTCAGATTATAGGCCGGTGGCCCTGATAGAACACCCGGTAGAACATTCGCTAGAAGATTCGCAAGCGGGTCCAGAGCTGCATCACCAACAAGCCCAGCACGAAACCAAAACCGCCGTACAGCACGCCCTGCAGCAGCCGGTTGGTGCGTTTTTGCTCGGCCAGCAAGTCGGCCATCAGCCGGTCCGGCTGCGGCTTACGTAACTTCAGAAACTCATACAGCAAGCGCGGCAGCTCGGGCAACAGCTTGGCGTATTGCGGCGCCTCGTTGCGCAGCTCTTGCAGCAACTTGGCCGGGCCAAGCTGGTCAATCATCCACTTTTCCAAAAACGGTTTGGCAGTGTTCCACAGGTCCAACTCCGGGTCAAGCTGGCGGCCCAAGCCTTCGATATTGAGCAGCGTTTTCTGTAGCAACACCAGTTGCGGCTGGATTTCAACCGAGAAGCGCCGCGACGTCTGAAACAGGCGCATCAACACCAAGCCCAAAGAAATCTCTTTGAGGGGCCTGTCAAAGTAGGGCTCACACACCGAGCGGATGGCCGACTCCAGCTCGTCCACCCGTGTGCTGGCCGGCACCCAACCCGACTCAATGTGCAACTCGGCCACCCGCTTGTAGTCGCGCCTGAAAAACGCGGTGAAATTTTGCGCCAGATACTCTTTGTCGGAGCCAGTCAGCGTGCCAACAATGCCGAAATCGAGCGAGATATAGCGCCCGAAGGTGGCTGGCTCGACGCTGACCTGGATGTTGCCCGGGTGCATGTCGGCATGAAAAAAACCATCCCGAAACACCTGCGTGAAGAAAATGGTCACGCCATCACGCGCCAATTTGGGGATGTCTACCCCTGCCGCGCGCAGCCGGTCCACCTGGCTGATCGGAATGCCATTCATGCGCTCCATCACGATGACTTCGGTCGTACAGAAGTCCCAGATCATCTCCGGAATCAGCACCAAGTCCAGCCCGGCCATGTTGCGCCGCAGTTGCGCCGCACTGGAAGCCTCGCGCACCAGATCGAGCTCGTCGTGCAGGTATTTATCGAACTCGGCCACCACCTCGCGCGGCTTCAGGCGTCGCCCGTCAGACGACAGGCCATCGACCCAGCCCGCCATCAGGCGCATCAGGCTCAGGTCTTTTTCGATCACCTTGAGCATGCCCGGCCGCAGCACCTTGACCGCCACATCGCGGCGGCGCCCCTGCCGGTCCTTCAATACCCCAAAATGCACCTGGGCGATCGAGGCACTGGCCACCGGCTCACGCTCGAAAGATTCAAAAACATCGTCCACTTTCTTGCCAAAGGCACGCTCAATCGAGGCGATGGCCACGTCGCTGCCAAACGGCGGCACCTGGTCTTGCAGCCGCGCCAACTCATCCGCAATATCGAGCGGCAGCAGGTCACGACGGGTGGACAAGACCTGTCCGAATTTGACAAAAATCGGGCCCAGGCGCTCCAAGGCTTCGCGAATGCGCTGCCCCCGTGGCGCGTCGAGTCGCCGCCCAACTGACATCAAGCGTGCCAGCACCCGCAACCAGGGCTTCTGGAAGCTGGTCAGGACCAGTTCATCCAGGCCATAGCGAAATGCCACCCAGACAATGTAGACCCCCCGAAACAGGCGGGTCATGTCGGGGCCTGGTGCGTGCGACTGGGCGCCTGGGGCACCAGGAACTGCCGCAACGCCAGCCGGAGTTGACGCGCCCCGTCAGCCAGCGTATGCGCTGGTACATCGCCAATCAGTCGCGCCAGGTCTTCCTCAAGCTCCCAGCCCACATGGTCGGCCAGCCAGTTGACCTCGGCGGCCAGTTGCACATCACCCTCGACCCGCACCGCCGGCTTGTCGCCGCTCAGCAACTGCTGGGCCAGCGCCAGCGGCGACGCCTCGGTCAATTCCAAACTCAGGTCGGTCCGGGCGCCCGCGGGCGCCAAGTCCAGCAATCCAGCCGGTGTTGCTATTAAAGATATAGCTAGGAACCGCCACTGGACGTGGACTACACGCCCTTTTTGTCTAAAAAGACGGGCTTGCGCCTCGGGCTCTTGCAGCAAAATATGGTTCAACAACGAGACCAGCCGGCGCCGGACTTCATCCACGGCCCAGGCTGGTGGTTGAACCTTGGGCAAGGGCA
>CAJAXU010000298.1 GCA_903948045.1 uncultured beta proteobacterium
AGCGTGAAGGGCTGCAGGTCGAGCTTGATCGAGCGCGCCGCCGGGCCCTCGCCAATCATGATGTCGATCTTGTAGTCTTCCAGCGCCGGGTACAGGATTTCTTCCACCACCGGCGACAGGCGGTGAATCTCGTCAATGAACAAGACGTCGTTTTTTTCCAGGTTGGTCAGCAGCGCGGCCAGGTCCTTGGGCTTTTCCAGCACCGGGCCACTGGTTTGCCGCAAATTAACACCGAGTTCATGCGCGATGATGTGCGACAGCGTGGTCTTGCCCAGGCCCGGCGGGCCGAACAGCAGCACATGGTCCAGCGCCTCGTCGCGCTTGCGTGCGGCACCAATGAAAATCTCGAGCTGTTCGCGCACCTTGGCCTGGCCCACATAGTCGTCGAGCAGCTTGGGGCGCAGCGCCCGCTCCACCGCCTCTTCATTCGGGGAGGCCGGGGCTGCCGCCAAAATACGTTTGGGCGGCGCAGCAAAATCGTCGGTCTGGATGCTCAAGGGCGGCCTGATGGGTGAAACAGACTTGACTATAGCCGCCGCTGCCACGGGCGATTCACGGGCCGATTCAAGTTTCAGGTCAATATTGCCGATACCATGCCAGGACACCACTCATTCCGAAACCAGGGCCAGACCTGCCCGCACGCCCAAGGGGCCCGCCTGTCATGAAGCTTCACTCACCCCTGCTGGCAGCACATCCAGACACTGAGCCCACTGGGCGCGGCGTGACCTGGCCAGCGGCAGCACTTTGCCTTCTGCTGGCGGCCAGCAGTTTCGGCCCGGCACGGGCCTCTGACCCCGCGCCAGCTGCTGCCGCCAAAAAGCCAGCCTCAACGCCAGCCTCAACCCCGACCACGCCAGCCAAAGGCGCCGCCGAGCAGGTGCTGGACGCGGTGGAGACCAGCACCTCGGCCAAAAAGCGGCTGACCCTGGTGGTCAACGGCAAAGAAAAGAAATACATCACTGTGCAGGCCGCAGAGGAAGAGGTGCCAGCGCCCAGCAAAGCCGCCCCCAAGGCGGTGCCGGCCGGCCACGGCACACCAGCGCCAGCGGTGGTGCAGCGTTCAGCCGCACCGGTGGTCAACCCGCAGGCCAGCCGCCAGTACATCCGGGCCAAGGCCGCCGCCTTGGTCGGACACGGCGGCCCTGCGCCGGCTTCAGGCGAGGCAGCGCACGGCGGCGAGGCGCACTGGAGCTACGAGGGTGACACCGGCCCGCAAGCCTGGGGTCGGATGAAACCGGAATTCAACCTGTGCGCCATCGGCAAGCGTCAATCGCCCATCCACATCGACGAGCGCGACACGCTGCAAGGTCCGGCCGAGCCCTTGCAGTTCAATTACCAGCCCAGCGACGGCACCGTGGTGAATAACGGCCACACCATCCAAGTGGATGTGCAGGGCGACAACACCCTGACCGTACGCGGCTCGGTCTACAAACTGCTGCAGTTCCATTTTCACACCCCCTCAGAGGAACGGATCAACTCACGCGGCTTTGCGATGGTGGCGCATCTGGTTCACCGCAATGCTGAAGGTCAGCTGGCGGTGGTGGCCCTGTTGATGGACCCCGGTAGTGCCAACAGCCTGATCAACAAGGTCTGGACCTACATGCCGCTCGACAGCGGTGACCGGGTGCGCATGCCACAAAATCTGCTGGATCTCAATGAGTTGCTGCCCAAAGACCAGCGCTACTACCAGTTCATGGGCTCACTCACCACACCGCCCTGCACTGAAGGCGTGCTCTGGATGGTGATCAAGCAGCCCATCAGCGTAGGCCGCGATCAAATCCGGCTCTTTTCTCAGCTGTTTCCCAACAATGCCCGCCCGGTGCAAGCGCTCAATGGGCGGCCGGTGCGTAACGCAGTGAACTAGCCCCCACGCTCCCCCACCTTGTGTGGGTCGCTGCCCAAGCCCCCCCGCCGTCATGCCCGGCTTGACCGGGCATCCATGACTGCCTGGGTTGTGCCGCTACCCTGCCCTATTTGGCCAGGGCCTTGAGGGCGAGTTTGATGCCGTCGCTGACACCAACGTCGGCCGGCAGGGCCTTGAGGGCGGCGGCGGCTTCGCGGTCGTTGTAGCCCAGCGCCAGCAGGGCCTGCAGGATGTCGGATTGGGCATCGCTGCTGGGGCCGGCCGCCAGACCCATGTCGGGCCCGAGCTTGCCCTTGAGCTCCAGCAGCAGCCGCTCGGCGGTTTTCTTGCCAATGCCGGGCACCTTGACCAGCCGACCTGCCTCTTGCACGGTCACCGCCTGCGCCAGCTCGGCCACGCTCATGCCCGACAACACCGACAGCGCGGTGCGCGGCCCCACGCCGGCGATCTTGATCAGTTGGCGAAACGCCTCCCGCTCGCCCGTCGTGGCAAAGCCGTACAGCAGTTGGGCATCTTCCCGAACCACAAAATGCGTCAGCAGGCTGACCGTCTGGCCGCGCTCGGGCAGGTTGTAGAAGGTGCTCATCGGCACCTGCACCTCGTAGCCGACCCCGTGACAATCGAGCAGGATCTGGGGCGGATTCTTGTCGTCCAGCGTGCCGGTGAGTTTGCCGATCATTTCATGCCTATCATTGAAGCCTTTTGAAGGAATTATCAGCTTGATCCTGCGCCACCTGTTTTCCCCTCTGAACAACACCCGCCTGTCGCACCTGTGCGGCCCGATGGACGCCCACCTGCGCAGCATTGAGACCGCCTTGCAGGTCAAGATCGCCCACCGGCACGAACAATTCAAGGTGGACGGCACCAAAGCCCAGGCCAAGCGCGGTATGGAGCTGCTGCAGGCGCTGTACGAACTGGCCGCCCGCCCGATCGAGGCGGCCACCGTGCAACTGATGCTGGCCGGTGATGGGGCCATGGACAGCGCCGACCACCCCACGCTGCAGACCCGGCGCAGTGACCTGCGCGCACGCACCCCCAACCAGGCGCTGTACCTGGACAACATCGCCTCCCAGGACATCACCTTTGGCATTGGCCCGGCCGGCACCGGCAAGACTTACCTGGCCGTGGCCATGGCGGTGGACGCCCTGCAACGCAGCGCGGTGCAACGCATCGTGCTGACACGGCCGGCGGTGGAGGCCGGCGAGCGCCTGGGCTTTTTGCCGGGCGACCTGAGCCAAAAAGTTGACCCCTATCTGCGCCCCTTGTATGACGCGCTGTACGAGCTGATGGGCTTTGAGGCGGTGCAAAAAGCGTTTGAGCGCCAGGCGCTGGAGATTGCGCCGCTGGCCTTTATGCGCGGGCGCACCCTGAACAACGCCTTTGTGATTCTGGACGAGGCGCAAAACACCACACCCG